>JBEKCP010000074.1:0-14300 GCA_050014815.1 Thermoguttaceae bacterium
AGGCCTTGGACAGTTGCAGCTTGCCGCCTTTTCCGGCCAGGTAGAAACGGACGGCATTGCCGTCCCAACTCGCCAGATCGAGCGCGCCATCCGCGTCGAAATCGCCCCAGGCCGCGCGCTTCGAACGACTCGTAAGCTGCAAGTCGCCGGTGATCTCCTGGAATGTCCGGCCGTCTTCGTCGCAGCGGAACATGCGGTCGCCTTCGTCGGCGAGAACGAACAGGCCGGGGCGCGGCCCATGATCGAGATCGACGACCGCGCAGCCGTAAACGGGACCTCGGACCGTCGCCACGGCGGACTCGTTGCTCCACCTGGCGCCGACCTTCGTCGGGACCTCGGCCGCGGGTACAGCAAGGACGTAGGCCACCGCGCGCTGGAGCATCTCGGTGTTGCCGGCCCACACGGCCTTCAAATCGACCGGATCGGCCCCCAGGGAAAACTTGCCCTCGTCGGCCTCGTAAAGGCCGAGCCACACCGTGTTGACGAGCACCATGCCGAACAGTTTGTCCCCGTTGGCGGTGTCGCGTTTCCTCATCGCCACAAAGAGCATGGCCGTTGCGGCGCGCTCGTCGCCAAACGCGCTCGACACCCGGTCCTCGTCGGAGAAACCCAGGGCGGCCGGCAGCTTGGGCACTTCGCCTTTGAGCGACTTCGCCTCGCCGACGCTGAGTTCCGTTTCGCCGGGCGTCCACTTCAGTTCGAAGACGCAGATCGCCTTCGACTGCCGCACGAGGTGGACCGGGGTGAATTTGAGATTGATCAGCGCGTTGGCCGGTTGTGCCGCCATCGCCAGCAGGGCCAGCCCGGCAAGCAAAACGATCGTTCTTCTCATGGATTGGCCCCTGCTTGTTTCTCGATTTGTTTTGCCGCGTCCTTGGCCATGGTCTTGAAGGTTCCATCGGCCCGCCACTGGGCCTCTTCCTGGATCGCGGGCAGTGCGTCTTTGGCCGCTGGGCCAAGCCTGACCAAGGCCCACACGGCGCGCCAGGCAACCCGATCGTCGGCCTCATGCACCCGCTCCGCCAAGATCGGAACGGCGCGCGCGCCGGCCAGGGTCAGCAGTTGACCGGCGCCATAGCCGATGTCCTGGTCCTTGATCCGGATAAGATCGGCGGCGTGTTGCAGCGTGGACTGCGGCCAGCGGGAGAGCGTCTTTGCGTCCGGCAAAATCGGCGGCTTGGCCCTGGTCAAGCGGGCCAGCGCGCGAAGGGCCGTGTCGCGGACTGCCTGGTCTTCATCCTCGGCTGCGGCCAGACACCCGGCATAGGCATGCTCCTGGCCCGATCCGGCCGCCTCGGACACGGCGGCAATCGCTGCCAGCCGGACGCGTGCATCTTTGTCCTTGGCCGCTTCCAGAAGGACCGCCAGGACTTTTTCCTCCTTGGCGCGGCTGCCGAGCGCCTTCACTGCCTGCCAGCGGACGTCGACGCGGGAGTCGCCGGCTGCGCCCAGCAGCACCGCCGTGCCCGATTCGCTCCGACGCGCCAAGGACTCGATGGCAACGCCCCGGATGAGCGGACACTTGTCTTGGATGGCCGCTTGGAGTGCCGCAACCGCCTCCGGCGACCCGGACGGGACCGCGCCGAGCGCCCACAGGGCGAGGCTTCGGACATCCGCGTCCTTGTCGGCCGACAATTTGACCAAGGCGGCCGTCGCGGCCGGGTCGCCCGACAGTCCGCGCAGTTCCAGTGCGGCGGCAACTCTCGCCGACGCTTCCAGCGCGGGCTTGAGCCACCGGTCTTCCGAGTGTCCAGCCACCGCGGGCGGCGCCGTCCACTCGCCTTCCGTCTTCTCGCCGGCAATCTCGGCGGCCGCCGCATAGATGCGCCACGCCATGGCTTGCACATCAGGGCTGCTTTGCGCCTGCGGCAGGACACTGGCCAAACTCCGCACGTGCTTCCACGCATCAAGGATCTGGCGATACTTGCTCCGTCGATCGTCGGGCATCTTCAGCATGGCTTGCGTGATGAAGATTCGGGCCTCGGTCTCCTGCACCCCTTCCCGTGTCATTTCGAATCGCGTGGACGTGATGGGACCTTCGCGCCCGGGCGGGATGATGCTCCCCGGGTTGGTGCGATACAGGATGGGGCCGGACCAACGTCCGAACCCCTCCCAGCAATCCAGCCCGACCTGCCCGAACGTGCCGCTGTCGGTAAGATTGCGGAAACCCGGGAGTGGAGTCCATCCCTGCATAATCATGCGGTGCGAGCCGGAAGTGTGGTAGCGGCGTCCCTGAATCTTGGCGTTTTCCGGGTACAATTCGGGGAGCACCCCGCAGCTTGGCGACTCCCCATAAGCGACCTCCATTCCTCCGGCCGTGAAGAACGCGCCATCTTTGTGTCCTGTCTCGGGATCGGGATCTCCGAACCAATGGGCAAAGATCGCCCAGCGGAAGTCGGGGGCGATTTTCTTGAAGAATTCCACGTACCTCTTGTGCGGACGATCGTCGAAGCCTTGGGCCAGCGCAACCCGGGAGGCGTCCCATCCGCGGCGTCGAAGCTGCTCGCGCAGGCCATCGGTGAATGCCTTCCAAAACGTCTCGCTCCCTTCCGACAGCTCGTCGTAGGTTGGGGCACGCATGGGCCACATCTTGCCGGTCTTCGGATCCCATCCGGTCACGATGATTTTTCCGCCGGCGTTGTTCGGCGGCGACCAGATCATCACGTTGATCACCTTGGGCGGGCCGCAGTGCTTGACGTAGAGATCCAGATAGCGGTTCATGGCGCTGAAGTCCGGTTCCAGCTTGTCGCCTTGGCGCACCCAGCGGACCAGGCCGTACTGGTGGTTCATGTGCGAGCGTCCCGCCACTCCGACGTGTGCCACGTCGTTGCCCACCAGGCCCAAGAGCGCCAGCGACTTCTCGATCAGGGCGAAGTGCTCGTCGGACCACGGCGCGACGCCGTAGTGATGGGCAAGGCTGTCGGGCGATTGCGGCATGCTGACAAAGGTGCGATAGTCCTTCCGCTCCGGCAGCGTCCAGCCGCACACCAGCACTTGCACCGGCACGCGAAACGTGGTCCCGGCGGCATCCACGGTCAACCACCCGGTGTACCAACCGGGTGGCTGGTCCTTCGGAATGTCGGCAAGGATCCAGACCGGTTGGACCTTCGCGCCAGCCTCCGCGGCCGAAGCCAGCCCGTCGAAATACCAATCCGTTTCGCCTTGGGCGGCGTAGCGAATACGGACGGCCCCGGCCGGCAGGCTCACTCCCCCGGGATGAACCAGCGGACCGATCTCCGCCTTCAAGTCAAACAGCGCCGCGGCCGAGGTGACCACGATCTGCCCGGAACAGGAGCCTCGGCGGGCCCCGACCATTCGCACCGGCCGTACCGGGTCGAAAGGACTGCCGCGAGCCACACCGCCAGGCTGAACGGCTTCCAGACAATTGACCCAACTCACCCACGCGCCGACTCGTGCCCGGGCCGTCTTTGAGACTGCCTCGAACGGCGTGGCATTCCAGACTTGAAGCCAGGACTCCGTATCCTCGCAGGGAACGACGCCCGTGCGGCTTGTGCTGGTGAGTCGCGCATCCTCGAAAACCGCCGGCGGCAACACGGCGACAGCCAGCGAGTTCGCTCCCGACCGCATCGTTTCGCGCGGAATCGGCAGGGTCACGGTATAAAGAGGTCGGGTCGGGGGCGGAGCAACGGCCCCGCCGGTTCTCTGTCCCGGAGGCGCCTGCTTGACCGGGACAGGCGCGTGGGGAGACGTCACTCGTTTGCCGTTGACGAACACGGCCGTCCGTCCACCGCAGGTGATTGTGAGGGTTAAGTCCTTGACCCTGGCAGGATCCGTGATCCCGAAACGGGTCCGCAGACAGAGCACCCCGAACGATTCGACCGGCGCCTGGCCCTTGACGCCGGTGAGTTGCTTCAATTCGCCGCAGTATCGGCCCCAATGGCTGTCGTCGAAGTCCGCAGCGGACCAATTGGCCGGTGCAAGTTGCCCCAGCGCCGCCTCGGCGTCCGGTTGCGGCCCGGTCGCCACGTATACGTACCACGGTGTGGTGGCCGGGTCCAGCAGACGGACTTCCTCGGCGGAAATTTGCGCCCACGCACCCGTGCCGCCGACAATCAACAGTGTCAGAAGTAGTCTCGCGCGCCTGATGTCTTGCATCGCTGTGCCTTTCGCCTTTTGCCAATGTGGGCCAAGTGCTGAATTTGTTTCGTAACCGTTCGCGGGGTTCTTGCCGTTGTTGCGGCCACCGAAACCCCACTTTGGTCATATTTCGACGCGTCCCGCAATACGTACGAGTTGATGAGACAGTGGTTCGCCGTTGGAGCGGTTAATCCCCCGTCCGACTTGGGGCTCATTTCTTTACCCGCTTCTTCTGCGCCGGCGCTTCGGGTTCCGGCAGCTTGATCGGCGCGATGCCCGATGCCGGTTTATCGAGTTCGAGTTTCACCAACGTGTCAATGGCTTGCCGGTGTTCGGGGGCAACTTTGACCACGAGGTCGCTGCCCTCCGGAGTCACTTGAACATTGCCGCCGGTCAGCAGCGTGGCCGAATTGATCTGGGCGGGCAACGCCGGCAAGCGGAGGTCGCCGGTCGCGGGCCAGTTGAGGATGTGCAGGTAGACGACTTTGCCTTTGCGCGTGCTGGTGACGTTGCGGCCCGGCGTGTACGGACCGCCGCGAGTGCCGTAAATACTCTCGCCGTATTTCCGCAGCCAGACGCCGATCTCCTTGAGGCGGTTGGCCTGTTCCGGATCAATGATGCCGTCGGGCCTGGGACCGACATTCAACACCATATTGCCGTCGCCGCCAGCGCAACGGAGCAGCATCTCCAGGCAGGCTTGGTGAGATTTGACGCCGTCGTCGGCTCCGCCCCAGGTCCATTGGCCGCGGCGCGAGACCGTCATGCACGACTCCCAGGGACGGGTCATGTTGAAGCTGCCAATCTTCTGTTCCGGCGTGTCGAAATCGCCTGGGGCACCGGTGCGGTTGTTCACAAGGATGTCCGGCTGAAGCGAACGGGCAAAACGAATCACGCGTTCGCCGCGGGCGCGATCGAAACACTGCGGCACGTCGAACCAAATCCCGACCAGCGGGCCGTAACCGGTGATCAACTCCTTGGCCTGGGCTTCGAGGTAATCGTTATAACGGTCGAGATTGGAGACGGGGCGCCGCACCTTGCCGCCCGGGCTGGTGAGCGGGAAATCCGGGTGATGCCAGTCGCACGTGGAGTAATACGGGAAGAAGCCGATTCCTTGTTCGCGGCACGCGGCGGCGATTTCCTTGGCGACGTCCCGCCTGAACGGGCCGTTCATGATGTTGTGATCGGTCTGCTTCGTGTCCCAGAGGCAGAAACCGTCGTGGTGTTTGAGCAGAAATACGATGTACCGCGCGCCGGAGTCCTTGGCGATCTTGACCCACTGCCGCGCATCGAACTTGTCGGGATTCCACTTCTTGTAAAGGTTGTCGTATTCCTCGATGGGTGTCGGCTTGCCCCGCGACCAGCCGATTTCCCTTTCGGTCAAGCTGACCGGTCCCCAGCAGATGAACATGCCAAACCGCATGTCTTTCCATGCCTCGATGGCTTCCGGTTCAGCCTTCAGCAAGTCGGCGGCTGGCAATTGCCTCCCGTCGGATGTCGGTTCGGCGGCACGTAGTGCAGCCGGTGGTGCCAGCAGCAGGGCGGCGGTAAAGGCCGCGAGAGCGTGTCTTGTAGTTCTGCTCATGGGCGTAGATCCTCCTATGCACGTCGATGGGGGAGCATACGAGTTTTGGCATCTGGCCGACTCACCAGCCAACCATTATATAGTGTCGCGGAACACCGTGTCACGAATAGTTCCTTGGAAAGGCACATGTCCCGCCGCCCTTCACGGCCTGCTCACTGCGTAGACCTCGAACTGGCCGAGGCCGGTACGGACGGTCCCGCTTCTGACCTTGTCGATGGTCAGCCTCATCCAAGTCACCGTTTTGGGCGGGAAGGCGATTACCGTCCCGGCCTGGCCGTCGTTCTGCAGCCGGCCCACGGGCAGGGTGCTGCCGTCGCTGAACGAGAGTGTTCCCGACATCACCTGATCCCGCCTGTTGCGCTTGTCATAGAGCCGGACCATGCCGACGGTCTTCGGCGCACCCCAGTCGAGCCTGATCCACTCACCCTCGGCGCCCGCCGCCGACCACTCATTGGCCTCGTCCCGCGCGCACCCGCTGATGGCCCTGACGGCTTCGCCCGATGAGGCGGTGGCGGTCGCCTCCGGCGCGATGTTGATGCCCTCGTCGTAGGTCGGCTCGCGGGAGACGGCCACGTAGTCGATCATCAGGCCGGCGCCGGAATCGCCCTGGTCGTGGCGGACTTCAAAGGTGTTGACGCCGTTGTTCAGAAAGAAGATGTCGCTCCGATCCGTCCAGTTGAGCCCCGGCGAGCAGTCGCTGCCGTTCTCCGAGAACTTCACGCGCTTGGCCTTCCGGCCGTTGACGTAGATGCTCATTTCGTTGCGGTTGACCTTCGGTGACGTATACCTGATCCGCACGATGTGCCAACCGCTGCCGTGGACGTTGTTGAGATGGAAGACGGCCCGATCGCCGGGTTTGGAAAAATCTTCGATGTAACCTGAGCCCGAACAACCGGGGTAACCCGACGCAATCCTGACGCCGGTCAGTTTGGCGTTCTCGGCTTCGTAGATGTCCACCGGTCCGATTGACAGGTACAGCGGCATGTACTGGAATCCGTAGTACCAGGTATCTCCTTTGTACTCGCCGCAGAACACGTACCACATCTTCAATCCGTCGTTCGATGTGAATTTATTGGCCATCAGCATATTCCAGCCCGCGCGGCCCCAAATGCCGTAACTCATGACGGTCTTCCACGGTCCCCAGAGATGTTCGGCAGTGTGGATCATGAAGCGTGCCTTGCCGGTGTCGTGACCGCCCTCGCCGGGCGCGAAGTAGGCCTCCCAACCGGTAGCGACATATCGCTTCAGGGCGAGATTGTAGACGACGGTCGTCAGCCTGAAGTTCTTGCCGGCATCGGTCGGGAGGGACGACCAACTCGAGTCGAGAGCGCCATCCAGCGGCGAGCCCTTGTAGTACTGGAAGTCCGCCTTGTTCAGATTGGCCAGTTTCTTCCGAGGCACCCGTGCTAGATATTCGGCGGCCGTGAGATAGACATACTCGCCGGCGCGGTCGATCGCCGGAGCGGCGCCGCCCTTGCCGTACTGAACGAAGTTGAACCAACTCCAAGGCAACGCGGGGAACATGGAGTTGGTCCCGGTCGGCAGTTCCACAGGGTTCGTTCGACCGAGGTGGTCAACCCAGTTGCGACCGCCGTCGGGCGACTTGATGATGCAGGAGTCGACCGGCGGCCACAACATCGGGGTTGGACTCCAGGCGTGCCTGATTTGATAGAGGACGCCGTCCTGCTCATAGAGCGACGAGGTGTATCCATGCAATCCCTTGGTCCTGCGGTTCGGAATGGTTGCGCCCCGCGAACCGGGGTTGAGGTTGACCCCGCGAAACCCGTCGGTCGACTCATTGGGGTTGCCGGTGAGCATGCACAGGCAGTTCCGGAGCATGACCCCTTTGCCGCCGGGATTTTCGAAGCCCAGTCCGTCGTCGACATTGACGTACATGGTATCGTCACCCGCCCAGGCAGTGTACCATGTGTCGCCGGAGGGGGTCGCGGCGAATCCGCCGCCCTTACCCATGGGTTGGCCGCCGTCGCTGGTGTCGTGGATGTCGCCGAAGGCCGCCGCAGTGATCTCCTCGCCAGCGGGCGCAGAGTGAATTCCGCAAGGAGCGTCAACCGCGTACAGTGCGGCCAGCGGCGCCAGCACCAGGGCGGCGATGTGGGCTACGAAGGTCTGTCGTATTGTCTGGTTCATCGGGGTGCTTCTCTTTCGCAGCAGGTGAATAACCGCGTGGCTCCTGGCAGCCAGCCGACCTACCAGGCCCATTATAATGACGGCGAACGCTGTGTCAAGAATGGTTGCCTCGATGGGGCTGGCTGAACCAAGACAGCGGTCGGGGCCCGCTCAGGACTGAATGCGGCTGAGCGCGTCGAACGTGCCACTGCTGCAAAGCCCTTCGTAGGCATTGACATAGGCCCGGTATGTTTCTTCGTAGCAGCGGTGGCGGGCCGGGTCTGGATCGATCTGGCTTTGCACATGCACCATCGCCTGCACACCTTCCTCGAGGGAAGCGAACGCACCAATCCCCATGCCGCCCAACAGCGCCGCTCCCAGTCCTGTTGACTCGCTCCGCTGGAGCGTTTGGACGGGGCGATCGTAGACGTCGGCCTGGATTTGGTTCCAAAGCGACGATCGCGTCGCCCCGCCGCCGATCCGCAGAACCTTGAGTTCGAGTCCGGCGCGGAACCACTGTTCGATGATGTCGCGAACCTCCAAGACGACGCCTTCCATGACGGCGCGGACCAGTTCGGCGCGGCCGTGGGCGAACGAGAGGCCGAGGAAGGCCGCGCGAGCGTGGGCGTTCCAATGAGGCGTTGCCGCAGTGGCCAGGTAGGGCAGGAAGACCAAGCCCTTGCTGCCCGGCGGGGCCGAGGCGGCCAGCGCGTCGAGTTGCCGATAAGCGTCGGGGCCGCCCGCCGCCTCAAGGTGCTTCTCGTGCGTGCCGACCACATCGCGAAACCAGCGGAAAGCGGCCGCGGCGGCGTTTGACAGGCCCTCGATTTCCCACATGCCCGCGGCCGCGTGGTTGGTAATCATCATTCCGCCGAAACCGGCCGCCGGTTGCCCGGTGGCGAGGATTGCCAGGCCGGCCGTGCCCAAGGTCACGGTGGCCATTCCGGGACGAATGGCCCCCATGCCCACCACGCTGCAATTCTGATCGCCCGCGCCGACACAGATCGGCGTTCCGGCCGCGAACCCAGTCTTAGCGGCGGCCGCCGCGCTGAGAACCCCGACCTGCGTGCCGGGCGGCGTCGGCTTGCCGAACATCTCGGGGCCAAGGCCGAGTTTCTCCAGCAACGGCGCGTTCCACTCCGACCGGCGAACGTCCCACAGGCCGTAAAAGGCCATGCAGCACAAGTCGGTATGGAATTCCTCGGCCCCGAACGCCCGCAGCACGAGATCCTGGTTCTGCACGAACTTGGCGGTCTTGGCGTACAGTTCCGGCTCGTGTTTTCGCATCCACAGCAGCTTGGTTACGACCCAGGTCGTGCCCAAGGGCAAACCGCTTTGCGCGTAGTACTGATCGGCGTCCACGAGGCGGCGAAGGTCCTCGACTTCGGCGGTGGTCCGTGCGTCTTGCCACGAGAACATCGGCCGCACCGGCCGCCCGTCGCGGTCCACGGCGCATGTGACCGAGCGCTGAGCCGAGAAGCCGACGGACGCGATCTCGCGCGGATTGATCGCGCTGCCGCCCAGAGCGGCCCGGCACGCCTCCATGGTCTTGTCGATAAGCATGGCCGGGTCTTGCTCGACCCAGCCTGGGCGTGGGTAGTCGGCGCCGTAATCGCAGTAGTGACTGGCGACGCAGGAGCCTTCCAGATCGAAGACCATGCAGCGGGCGCCCGTCGTCCCCACATCGATGCCGGCCAGATATCTTGGCATGCGATCACCTCGTTCGTTCGGCGAGGCGGTCCAGACCACGTCGCCAGACGGCGCTGGCGGACCTAATCTCGCGTCGTTGTCGGCATCGCACCGATCAACGCGCGCAAGACGTTGTTCACGGCGTCCGGCATTGTGAACACTTCAGCGACGTCAGGGTCCAATGCCACCACAAGCCGGCTCTTGTCCACGCGCGACGCGAAGCGGTTCGGCTTGGCCTTGGAATAGTCGAAACGGTACTCTGTACGCATTTCGCCGCTCTTGCCGCGTTTCGTCTTACGGGCGAGTGCCTTCTTCATAGTCCCTCCGCTCCCTTTTCGTTGTTTTTCGCGCACTAATAATTCGGACAAGGTCGTGCCCGCGTTCCGTGAAGGACACCAACAACAGTCGCTGAAGTACAGAGTACCCGATCACGATCTCACGAATCTCGTCCTGTGAATGTTCCTCATCGTCGAAGATGACCGCAAGCGGGTCGGCGAACACCGTGCCGGCTTCATCAAACGTCACGCCATGCTTCCTGGGTCGGTCACCCTTCAGGACGCATTGGTCCGGGTTGCACTTGTGCTTGTAGCCACATGCGACGAGAGTCACCGGACACAGGAGGCCGGGCTGCCGATGGCAGATTTCACGAATACCGCCTCCAAACAGACAGATCTCGCACATCTGCGAGTCACACATCCGCGGGACGAAACTGAATGTCACATCGAGTTGCTCGGGGTAGCAGTTCGACGGAATGCTGCCGTCCATCGCGTCATACACGGCGCGGACTGTTTGCGGCATCTTCCACTTCGTTGGCACACTGGCGACGTAGGGCTCGCCAAACAGGCCGTCGCGGAACACTCTGTTGTTGTTCCAGACGTCCCCGGGGAGTTCAAGGACATAAAGCGCCTTTTTCAGGTTCGGCGATTGCCGGTACAGGTTCGCAGTGTCTTGAACGCCCACGCTGGCAAGAGCGCTCCGGAAGTTGTCGTTGAACTCCGGGCTCTTGAGCCAGTCCCGAAGGGAACACCACAGACGCTTACGCTCAAACCGATGCTTATGGAGATCCTTTTCCCATCGTCCGATAGCGACCACCGGATTCTGCAGGAACTCGTCGGCAACCTCCTTGGCGCGACGCATGGCCTTCTCGACTGCGGCACGAACTTGGCAGCCCGCTATCTGTTTACTGTCGGCATATGTGACGGCATTCAGAGTTGCGGCGATTCCCACGACCACTTGATCTGCATCTGGCTTGGCCGAGACAATCTTAGCGAGTAGGCCCGCAAGGCTGCGGCTGGCGAGCCTATCGAGAGCGGCCAGTGTGCCGAAGATCATGGGCAGGTCGCACGTGATATATCGCGAGGCGAAACGCACACGACCGTCGGTGATGCAAGACAAGTAGTGCGTCAGCAACTTTTCATCGTCAGTGAGGTCGGTGTCGCAGTAGTTGATTAGGTTGTAGTTTCCCGTATCCTGCCAACGAATGGCGTCGAGTTCGGCAAAGGTCTGTAGGATCAGCAAAACTGCCGATTTGTCCACGACTGTAATCTTCTGCACCACCGACATGTTGACCTCCTTCGCACGAAGATAATTCTATGAGACACCGAGATACCTGAAGCAACTGCTCCTCAGCAACCCGGCAGACCGATGGAACGCATCGTGGGCAGGGCGTCGACGATTTCGGGCGCGGCGCGGGTGCCGATTCGGTCGGCGCCGGCCATGAGGAATGCCATCGCGTTCTGCGGTCGGGGGAACGTTACGCCCGCGACCTTCAGCTTCACACCCGTGCCCGCGAGCGTATCGCGCATCAGCAGGAAGTGCTTCATGCTCGGGCCTTCAAATTGGCCGGACGAAGTCTTGGCATACGCGATGCCGGCCGCGGCCACAAGCTTGCACGCGACGGCGACCTCCTCGTCCGAGAGATAGCAGACTTCGAGAATGCACTTCGTGACGGCCGGGCCAGCCGCCTGGACGAACAGCCCCAACTCCTCTTCTACGGCCCGGTAATGGCCGCTTTTCAGGGCGCCGATATTCATCACCAGGTCCACGGCCGTGCAGCCGCGGCGCACGGCGTCTTCGACTTCCATCGCCTTCACAACGGCAGGCGCGCTGCCGAAAGGGAAGGCGATGCCCGTGCCGATCTCCACGTCCTCCATGCCGGCCAGCATTTCTTTGACGACCGGCGCCCAATAGGCGCTGGCTGTGTAGAAAGCGGCGAAGCCGTATTTTCGCGTCACCTCACAGCCTTGGCGGACTTCCGCTTCGGTGGTTTGTTTGGGAAGGATCGAGTAGTCGAGGGCCTTGGCCAGCGTGTGTCGGTCGAGTCGCTTCAGGTCGATCATGGATTTCTCTCTTCTTAGGGAAGAAGGGGACAGTCCCATTTTCGTCGAACGAAAATCGGGACAGTCCCCAAGCTCTCTACTACATTGTGCCTGCGAACGCTTCCTCAAATTCGGCTACGGTCAGCCCGCGCTCGCCGAGCGTGCGGGCCTTCTTCGTGCCCTTCTTATGATCGGCGTGATAGTCGGAGCCGCCGCTCAGGATCCGCAGCCGGGCGGCGTAGCGGCCGCGGACTTCCGCTTCGATCTGTTCGGGCGTGAGCGTTCCCTTGTAAGTGGTCTTGTCGTAAGTGTAGCGGACCTCGATGCCGTCGAGACCGGCGGCTACGAGTTCGTCGATGTACTCGTCGCGGCTGCGCCGAGGATGCCCCGGCACGTCGATCGTCGCGTCGATCAGGTGCGGATGGGCGAGCACGGCCGCGCCGCCGCAACGGTGGATCAGGCCGATCGCATCGCGCGGGTCGATCTTTCGCCGCGAAACGTTGAGCGTGGGATTGTCGCGCACCAATATCTTGGCGGCGCTCCATGTGCCGGCATAGCCCTTGGCGGCCATAGCCTCGAAGATGTGCTTGCGCTGCACGTCGGACGGATCGCGGACGGCAGGCTTACCGTCCAAGCCCGTGTAATGCAGGATGTTCGCCTGCCAGTCGATGGGCATGCCCGCCGCGGTGAGCCGCTCGCACAGCTCTTCATAGGCCCGGCTCTTGCTTCGCTCGGCCGCTTCGACCTCGCGCAGCAAATCCGGGTGGGTCCAATCCAGCCCGTAGCCGCAGATGTGAACATCGTCCACATGGGTGTCGCAGGAGAACTCGTACCCGAGCACCAGACGCAGCCCACGCGCGGCAGCGTATTCGACCGTACTCACGCACCCACCGTCGGCAGTTTCCAGCACGAGTGGCGGAGCGACGTCGTGATCGGTGATGGCGATGGCATACAGTCCCGCAGCCACGGCGTTGTCGATCAATTCCTGCGGCGTATCGTTGCCGTCGGAGCGAACGGTGTGGCAGTGCAGATCGCACGGGAAACGCGGCAACGAACTGCTCATGTTTGCGCTCCTTCCGTTGCCGCGGCTCGGCCGGCGCTTCCCAGCACCTCCATGTATTCGCCGATCATGGCGACCAGCTCGCGCCGCGCGTGAGCGAGCAACTTGACCGGGTTGTACTCGGTGCGATGCGATTCAACGTACTGGTACAGTCCGTCGATGTAGGTCTGCTTGATCTGCGTGGAGACGTTCATCTTGGCCGCCCCGGCTGTTACAAGTTCACGGACCACGTCGAACGGAAGCCCGGTGCCGCCGTGAACCACGATCGGGCAGTCGGTGGCGCGGGCGATCTTGCGCAGGGTGTCGATGTCCAGACGCGGCTGCACCTTATAGAACCCATGCGCCGTGCCGATCGCCGCGGCCAGAAAATCCACCTTCGTGCGCCGCAGAAACTCCAAGGCTTCGTCGGGAGTGGTGTAGATGGCCTTGTCCTGGCGGACCACGATGTCGTCCTCCACGCCCGCCACTACGCCGATCTCCCCTTCGACGGCCACGCCCCGGGCGTGAGCCTCCTCGACGATCTGGCACGTTTTGACGACATTCTCCTCGAAGGGGTACTTCGAGCCGTCGAACATCACCGAGGTGTAGCCCTCGCGAACCGCCTGGCTTATCACGGCCTGATCCGTGCCGTGGTCCAAGTGCAGGGCCACGGGAACGGTGCTGCCGGCGGCGATGATCCGCACCATCTCGACGAGTCTCTTGACGCCGAATTGCTTGATCGTGGCGGAGGACGTTTGCAGCATCACCGGTGCCCGCTGGGCTTCGGCTGCCTCGACAATCGCTTCGGTGGTCAGGAAGTCAACAAGGTTGAACGCTCCGACGCAGTATCCGCCCGCGCGGGCAGCCTGCAACATGCGTACCGGGTTAGTCAACGGCATTCACGGGCCTCCGTTTCCAAGATCGGCGATGTCCGCTAGCGTATCCAGAAGCGTGCCATCCAGGTCGAACAGGACCGCGGTGGAATGCGTTGGTCCGTTCGTCTTTACCGCTGAATCGACCATGACGATCCGCCGGTCTCTTCCTGGTTTCCTCCGCTTGAAATGCGCATCGGACAGCGGATACCTCATATCTTTACCAAGTGCGGCATAGACGTCAACATGCCCCCGGCTTCTCCTTGCCGAAATCTGCCCTCCGACCCCCATTCTGAAATCCAGGAACGGTGGCTCCTCATTCAAAGCGCTGGAAAGCCGTCAAGACGGAGGTTTCCGGCAAGGGTTCACCCCTCATGGTAGGGATGGTGTCACTCCGTGGTACCGTCGGCCGCGGAAGTCGGGCAGGCCAACGTCGACGATCACTCGACAGTCGGACGGCCGAATGGTCAACGAAACGAGCCGCAGCGCGCGTCGGTGCGACACACCGACATCGCGTGCTGGCACCCTTTCGACGCGGAGGATGGGGTGACCTCCGCAGACAAGTGGACTGGAGT
>JBEKCP010000075.1:0-14063 GCA_050014815.1 Thermoguttaceae bacterium
CCGGTTCATCCCAAAAGAAATAACCAGGAAAGGGGGGTGGCCTGGATTAGCTCTTCGGCGGCTCGTGGTTGAAGAGCGTCTCTTCGACGCAGCCGCAGACGCTGTTGACGTGCATGGCCATGGCCTCGGCGGCCTCGGACGCATCGCTCGCCAGTAGCGCCTCGATGATGGGCTTGTGGCCGGCCACCATCTCCCGGTGGATGGAAATCCGGTCGCCCAGTGCCTCGGTCAGCGCCTGGAAGAGACTTTGCTGCCGGCGGATCTCGTCGCGGAGCCGCCCGTTGCCGCAGTGGTCGAGGATCAATCCGTGGAGCCGCTGATCGTGGTCGATCAGGTTCCGCAGCCAGCGCTCCACGTCGTCCGTGGGTTGCTGGAGCAACCCCTCAAGCTCGTCTTTCAGACGCGCGAGCGCCGTGAGGGCGAGCCGCCCGCAACTGCACCGCACCGCCTCGCACTCCAGGATGCGGCGGAGGTGATAGATATCGTGGACTTCGGTGCGGCCCAACGGCCTGACCACCGCCCCGCGATTGTGGAGGATCTGAACGATCCCCATCTGCTCCAGCTCGACCAGGGCCTCACGAATCGGGGTGGCGCTGACCCCGAGCCGCTCCGCCAGCCGCTTGGCGGCCAGTCGTGTGCCGGCCGCCAGCTCTCCCGACACGATGGCCGCCAGTAGCCGATGTACCACGCCATGCCGCAACGCGCCGCGCGGCAACGGTCCGATGCGTTCCAGGGGGCTTGATTCGCTCATCCGGCTAATTATGTACTCCAACCGGGTGGAGTGTCAAGCGTACCCAAAGCCCGGCCCCAAGCGGTTGAATCTGGGCAAAGACACCCCCACCACGGGCCGGGTTGGGCAAAGCGGCGCTCTGGCAATTCGCCCCAGCGGACGCAGGGGGATTCGACACGAATTCCCAGAGCGGTTCACTCGTGAGCACTTCCGGGCAGAGTGACCATCGGGCGGCGTAGAATCCGGCGCACTTGGCGCGCGGCAGGCGGTGCGGGATGCCGACTTGGCCGAAGTGGTTCAGGCGCGGCCCGACCTGCCCGAGACGCTCCGCGGGTAGTCTTCCATAATGGAATACACTAGCCGTCTTTTTCGGGCTTTCGTTCTTTCGGGATTTCGTGATTGCGCGTTTCCCCCGCTTTACTCGCGGAAACGACCTACGCGTGCGACAGCGAGCCGGCGGGCTCGTCGAACAGCGGGGTCGAGAGATAGCGCTCCCCGAAACTCGGCGCAAAGGTGACGATCACCTTGCCCCGGTTCTCCGGCTTGACGGCCAAACGAACGGCCGCGGCCACGTTGCCCCCCGAGCTGATGCCGGTCAAGAGGCCTTCCTCGCGGGCCAGGCGCCGCGCCCAGGTGAAGGCCTCTTCGTTCGTGACCGTCTCCACGCCATTGAGCAGGCTCGTGTCGAGATTCTTGGGGATGAAGCCGGCCCCGATCCCCTGGATCTTGTGTGGTCCGGCCTTGCCGCCGGAGATGACGGCCGAATCGGCGGGCTCGACGGCAATCACCCGCAGATTGCGGTTCTTCGTGCGGAGATAGCGGGCCGAGCCGGTGAGGGTGCCGCCGGTGCCGACCCCGGCCACGAGGATGTCCACCCGACAGCCGCTGTCCTCCCAGATCTCCGGGCCGGTGGTGCGCTCGTGGACCTCGGGATTGGCCGGGTTGTCGAACTGCTGGGGGATCCAACTGTGGGGGGTCGTGGCCGCCAGTTCCTGGGCTGTGGCGATCGCGCCTTTCATGCCGTCCTTGGCGGGCGTCAGGACGAGGTTGGCCCCCAGGCCCCGCAGCAGTGCCCGCCGCTCCAAGCTCATCGACTCCGGCATGGTGAGCGTGAGGCGGTAGCCCCGGGCGGCCGCAACGAACGCCAGGGCGATGCCCGTGTTGCCGCTGGTAGGCTCGATGATGTGCGAGTCCGCCGTCAGGATGCCCTCTTTCTCGGCCGCCTCGATCATCGACCGGCCGATGCGGTCCTTGACGCTGCTGCACGGGTTGAAGTACTCCAGCTTCAGCAGGACGGTGCCGGCTCCGGGCGGGACGATCCGGTCGAGACGGACCATGGGGGTGTCGTAGGTTGTCGCCACGATATCTTCATAGATTTGTCCACGAGGCATAGGATCACCTTTCGCTCTGGCAGTTTTCCGGGACCGGAAAGAGGGGACAGTCCCCATTTGCCGGAACGGCCCGGAGGGTGCTTCGCACAAATGGGGACTGTCCCCTTTTTCCTCCCGCTATTATAGCAAGATGATCGGGATGGTATAGATGATGGTTCAGCCGACGGCATTTTCCGGCCGGCCGGCCAGGAAGGCCCGGACATTCCCGACCGCAATGTCGAGGAGGCGTTGCCGGGATGCCTTGGCGGCCCAGGCGATGTGCGGCGTGATATAGCAGTTCTTTGCGCGGAGCAAGGGGTTGTCCGGCGGCGGGGGCTCGACGGCCAGGACATCCAGGCCCGCCCCCGCGAGGCCTCCCGTATTGAGGGCCTCGGCCAACGCCGGCTCGTCCACCAGCGGGCCGCGACTGGTATTGATCAGGAAGGCCGTCGGCTTCATCCGCGCCAGGCGATCCGCATTGACCAGGCGATGGGTCTCGGGCGTCAAGGGGCAGTGGAGGCTGACCACGTCGGCCGTCGAGAAGAGTTCGTCCAGGTCCGCGATGCGGAAAAAGGCACCCAGAGGGTACCCGGTCCCCATTTGCCGGAACGGCCCGAAGGGTGCTGCGCACAAATGGGGACTGTCCCCTTTTTCCTCCTCAGTCGGGGCCTGCGGATCATAGACAAGGATTTGCATTCCCAGGGCGTGGGCGGCCCCGGCCACCGCGCGGCCGATCCGCCCGAAACCGACGATCCCCAGCGTCAGGCCGTCGAGTTCCACCAGCGGGAAGTCCCAGTAGCAGAAGTCGGCGTTCCGCGACCACCGGCCGTCGGCGACGCCTTGGGCGTGGTGTCCGACCCGTACAGCCAGGTTCAGCAGGTGGGCCATCGCCATCTGGGCCACGGAACTGCTCCCATAGGCCGGCACGTTGGTCACGAGGACGCCCTGCCGCCGGGCCGCCGCCACATCGACGACATTGTGGCCCGTGGCCAGCACCCCGACGTATCGCAGGCGGGGCAACTGCCCGAGCACGTCGGCCGGCAGCTCGGTCTTGTTGGTCAGGATGATCTCGGCCTCTCGGGCGCGGGGGACGACCAGTTCCGGCGGCGTGCGATCGTAGACGGTCGTTGGCCCGCAGGAATCGAGCCCTGCCCAGCTCAGGTCCCCGGGATTGAGGGTGTAGCCGTCCAGGACGACGATCCGCATGAGGCAGCTCCAGTTCGTTGTGACCCTGGCATTTGGCCCCATTCTCGTCTACAATCACCCCGGTGACAATGGAGGCGAGGCGATGGCAACCGTCGAAACGGTGATCACGCTGCTGGAGAAGTTGGCGCCGCCGCGGCTCGCGGAGGCGTGGGACAACGTGGGCCTCTTGGTGGGCGACCGCCGCCGCGAGGTCGGCCGCATCATGACGTGCCTGACGATTACGCCGGACACCGCGGCCGAGGCCGTCGAGGGCCGCGTCGACCTGATCGTCTCGCACCATCCGCTGCCGTTTGCGGCGATCAAGCGACTGACGACCGATACGACGGCCGGCCGGCTGCTCTTGGAATTGACGGCCGCCCGGACCGCGGTCTTCAGCCCCCATACGGCCCTGGACTCGGCCGCGGACGGGATCAACCAGCGGCTGGCGGCCGGGCTGGGGCTGCGAGGCATTGTGGCGCTGGTGCCGCACGCGGAGGGACAAGGGGCCGGCCGCTGCGGGTGGCTCGAAGAACCCGTGCCGCTGGAGCAACTGGCCCGGCGGCTCATGGAGTTCCTCCGCATCAAGCGGCTCCAGAAGGTGGGCGACGGCCGCCACGGGGTCCGGATGGTGGCGGTGGCCTGCGGGGCCGCCGGCTGCGACGCCCTGGTGATCGGCGAGGTCCGGTTCCACGGCTGCCTGGAGGCGGAGGCGGCGGGGCTGGGCCTGTTGCTGCCCGGCCACTTCGCCAGCGAGCGGTTCGCCCTGGAGTCGCTGGCCGCCGTGCTGGCCCGGCAGTTTCCCGAGGTCGAGGTCTGGGCCAGCCGTCGGGAGCGAGATCCGCTCCAGTGGATCGAATGAAGTTCTTCGCCCGTTTAGCGGGCGACCATGCTGCGCACGGTGCCCTGCCCGCCGTGAACATTACGGTCGCCACGGCGGGCAAGCCCGCCCGCTAAACGTAGAATGGAACCATGTCCCTCCGAACCTTGACAGCCCTGCCGGTCTACAACGAAGCGGCCAACGTCTCGGCGGTGCTCGACGCCGCCTTGAACTACAGCCAGGAAGTGCTCGTGGTGGACGACGGCTCCAGCGACGGCACCTCGGAGGTCCTCGCGGCTCGCCATGACATCCTGCTGGTGCGGCATCCGCGGAACCTCGGCTACGGCGCCGCGATTCGATCCGCCTTCGAGTTCGCCATCCAGGGGGGCTACGACGTGCTCGTGACGATCGACTGCGACGGGCAGCACCAGCCGCAATTGATCCCCCGCTTCCTGGAGGAAACGGGCCGGGCCGACATCGTTTCCGGCAGCCGGTACCTGAGGGAGTTCCCCGGGCAGAGCGACCCGCCCCCCGAACGGCGGCGGATCAACGAGATCATTACGGAGGAGGTCAACCGCCGGCTGGGGCTCCGTCTGACCGACGCATTCTGCGGCTTCAAGGCCTATCGCGTGCCGGTGCTCGACCGGTTCCGCCTGACCGAGAGCGGTTACGCCATGCCGCTGGAGTTCTGGGTGCAGGCGGCCCGGCTCGGCCTGGCGATCGTCGAGGTGGCAGTTCCGCTGGTCTATCTTGACGAGCGGCGGTCGTTCGGCGGGGCGATGGACCAGGCCGACACGCGATTGAAGATCTACGGTAGCGTATTGGATCGCGCCATGGCGGCCGCCGAGAAACGCTGAACCCACAGGAAGGCGGAAAAGCCCCGCGCAACCGTTCACGGGGGACTGTCCCGATTTTCGTTCGACGAACATGGGACTGTCCCCTTGGGCCGAAGGGGACAGTCCCCCGGGGCGGCTTACGCGGCCCGGCGGTAGATCGCGCCGGCCCGCTGGTGAATCTCGGCCGGATCGACCCGCCGCAATGATGCGAGCCCCTCGGCGGAGAAACTCTCCAGGAAGACGAGCGTCCGGGGGTGCAGCAGCCGCGGGATGAAGAACCAGGCGTGGCCCAGTTGCCCCGCGTCGGGCCGCGGCGACAGAAGGAGCAGATCGACCTTGCCCAGGGCGTTCGCCACGCTGGACAGGCCCGTCTCCGGGTCCCCCGGCACCAGCCGGACCCGGGCCCCGGTGGCCTTCAGCAGGCGGTGGGCCTCCTTCAGCGAAAGGCCCTCTCCGTCGGCCTCCGAGCGGTCCTCGAACAGGTCGATCCCCGTGTATTGGATGTCGGCGGCACCATCGTCACCGCCGGCCACTTGGATCAACCGCAGAGCCCGCCTGGCGGTCCCAATGCCCACCTCGACGATTCGGCGGGCATGCTGCCGCCGAACGCTGCGGTAAACGAGACGATCGGCCGACGGACGGGATAAATGGAGAAGATAGAGGAGCTTCAGACGGTTCAGATTCAACGACGCGGCCTCCGTGCCTGCGGGTCATGGCTTCCGAGAACTGGTTTCACAACGCTATTTGGCCCGCGAAGAGACGGTTGTGAAACCAGTTCTAAGAGGTTTCGGCTCGAAAGAAGCCGCAAGTTCAACGAAACCTGCCCAGTCAAGGCCAACGGGGGCCAAAACTCCGCATTGCGGGCCGGACCGCTTCTGTCTAGAATCCCCGCCTCATGTAACCCGCACAGTCGTGCCGGCCACACGAGGAGCCGTTGCCATGGATGGTACGCTTCGCCGCCTCCGGAGCGGATATCGAGCCCTGCGACTGGAGCCGATCGAGCCGCGGCTCCTCTTGTCCGTCGGCCTCCTGCCGGCCGGCCTCGTGCCAGCCGATTGGACCGGCCTCAGTCAGGTCCGCTCCCAGCACGACCTGACCGGCCGGGGACAGACGGTTGCGGTGATCGACTCGGGCATCGACTATGGCCAGCCGGCCCTGGGCGGCGGCCTGGGGCCCGGTTATCGCGTCGTCGGTGGGCTGGACTTGGCGGACAATGCCTCCAACCCTGACGACAACAGTGCCGCCCCCGGTCATGGAACATACGTCGCCGGAATCATCGGAAGCAGCGACCCGGCGCATCCCGGCGTCGCCCCCGGCGTAGACCTCGTGGCCCTGCGGGTCTTCGACAACTCCGGCGCCAGCTCGCTGGGGCTGGTGGACAAGGCATTGCAGTGGGTCCACGTCCACCGCGACGATTTCCAATGGCCGATCACCACGGTGAACTTGTCGCTGGGCAGCGCGGGCAACTTCACTTCGGTGCCGAACTGGGCCTTCCTGGAACCCGACCTCGCGCAGCTCCAGGCCGACGGGATCTTCGTCTCGGTTGCGGCCGGCAACGATTTCGCCGCGTACGGCACGCCGGGCGTCGATTATCCGGCCGCCAGCCCGCACGTGGTCCCCGTCGCCGCCGGCACCGCGGAGGGCGCCCTCGCCGGCTTCTCGCAGCGGGATGCACAATGCCTGGTGGCGCCGGGCGTGGGCCTGGTCAGCATCGTGCCCGACTCCGCCGGCAACCACAATGGCCTCCGCGACGACGTCGCCCGGCTGTCCGGCACCAGCACGGCCGCGGCCTATGTTGCCGGGGCCAGCGTCCTGCTCCGCGAGGCGTACCAGGAGGCCGGCCAACCGAACGTCTCGGAGCAGACGCTCTATCAAACCATGCTGAGCACGGCCGACACGATCCAGGACCCGGCCACCGGCCAGGAGTACCGGAGGCTGAACCTGGCCCGGGCCGTCGATTCTGTTTTCTCCGCCGCCGCGTCACAGGCCGCCCCGGAATCCGGCGCCGCGAAGACGCCACCGCCGAGCAGCGGGGCCCCACCGGCCCCGGCCCTCACCGATTGGGGCACGGTCACGCGGCAGGAATTCGACGGCTACACGATCGGCGTCGCGGGCCAGTGGTTCACCGTCACGGCGGCGACCGGCGGGATTCTATCCATCGCGCCGGTCTCGCCCAGTGCCCCCGGCGGCAATTGCATCGACGTTTTGGACGCCTCCGGAAAGATCGTGGCCGCCAGTTTCGGCAAGGACCAGTGGGGGCGGATCGACACGCCGGTCGACGCCGGCGAGCAATTGCGCCTGCACGTTTTCACGATCGGCGGTCCAGAGGCCGGCGTCCCGGTCGATTTCTGCGTGACGGATGTTTAGCGGATCGGATGTCTGGCGAAATGTTTAGCGGGCGGGCTTGCCCGCCGTGTGGTGTCCAGCACGGCGCACCCAGAGGGTACCCGGCCCGCCCGCTAAACGCCCTCATACCGTGATGGGCGCGTGCAACTGTTCCAGCAGCCTTTGCACCATCGTCAGCCGATGGTGGAGGTCCTCTCGAAAGCTGGCGACCCGGCAGTGATGGATTTCCACCGGCAGCTCGTCCAGCTCTCGCTGGAGCAACTCGATCACCAAGGCCCACTCCTGCTCGGACAGGTTCGGCTGGTCGTTCATGCTACACCTCCTTTACCCCAATCTATTCTAGCGCGGGCCGCGGATCCGGCATCCCTCCACAGGGGTAATCTGCCCTTGCCGCCATCGAAGGTCGTGCGATAGGATGATCCGTTCTCACAAAGAAGGCCGTCCATGAACCCCTCTGAAGAAACGCTGAGCCAAACGCCCGCCGATCGCCAGGCCCGCCGCTGGCTGGCCGAAGTGTACCAGGGCGACAAGATGAGCCAGCTCTCTGTGCGATCGATCGTCACCGGCATGCTGCTGGGCGGGGTGATGTCGATCTCGAACCTCTATGTCGGCCTCAAGACGGGCTGGGGGCTCGGCGTGACGATCACCGCGTGCATCGTCGCGTACGCGGTCTTCCGGGCCCTGGAGGTCGTCGTGCCCGCCTACCGCAAACGGCCCTTCACGATCCTCGAAAACTACACCATGTCCAGCGCCGCCAGCGCGGCCGGCTACATGTCTTCCGCCGGCCTCGTCTCGGCCATTCCCGCCCTGTACCTGGCCACCGGGCGGGTGCTCCTGTGGTGGGAAATGATGGCCTGGCTGGCCGCCATCTCGCTGTTGGGCGTCTTCATGGCCATCCCGCTGAAACGCCAATTGATCAACATCGACCAGCTCCCGTTCCCCTCCGGAATTGCCACCGCCGAGACGCTCCGGAGCATGCACACCGCCGGCGGGGAAGCCCTGGCGAAGGCCCGGTCCCTGTTCGCCATGGCTGCCCTTGGGGGCCTGGTCGCTTTTTGGCGGGAGGGGCTCGGGGTGCTGGCCCTGTGCGTCCGCGACACTTGGGCAAAGTTCCTGGCGATAATCACCCTGCCCAGCGAAATGCCGCTGGGCCCCGGCTCCTGGGCATCGCAGTTGCTCGAGCGATACACCGTCGGATTCGAGGGCTCGGCCATCATGGTCGCCGCCGGGGCCATTATTGGGGTCCGCGTAGGTGTCTCGCTCCTGGTGGGCGCCGTCTGCTTCTACGGGATCCTCGCCCCGCTCCTCGACCACTATGGTTTAATCACCGAACTGGGCTACAAGGGCATCGTCATGTGGACCGTCTGGCCGGCCACCGCCATGATGATTACGGCAAGCCTGGTGTCGCTCGTCCTGCGATGGCGGACCGTGCTGCGGGCGCTCAGCGGGCTGGAAACCCTGCTGGCCGGCAGCGGCCGCCGCAAAGACCCGCTGGCCCACGTCGAGGTCCCCGGCACCTGGTTCCTCCTGGGCACCGGGGCCTCCGGCCTGGCCTGCGTGCTCCTGGGTTGGTGGATGTTCGATATCGCCCCCTGGATGGGCGTCCTGGCCGTCCTCCTGACGTTTGTGCTGTCGATTGTGGCGGCCCGGGCCACCGGCGAGACCGACATCACGCCGATCGGGGCCATGGGCAAGATCACGCAACTCTTCTACGGCGTGGTCGGCCCCCACGAGGCCGTCTCGAACATGACGACCAACCTCATGACCGCCTCGATCACCGCCGGGGCCGCCTCGCACTCCGCCGACCTCCTGACCGACCTGAAGTCGGGCTACCTGCTGGGCGGCAACCCGCGGAAGCAGACGATCTCGCAACTGTTCGGCGTAGTGGCGGGAACGCTCTTCTGCGTGCCCGTCTACGCGATCGTGGTCCGTACGCCGCCGGTCGATCCCCCGGCCGCCGCCGCCCCTAATCCCCAATCCCCAATCCCGCCGATCGGAACGATCGGAAATCCCTCCTCCCAGCAGACCAACCTGGGCACGAAGGAGATGCCCGCCCCGTCGGCCAAGGTCTGGGCGGCCATGGCCCGAGTGCTCGCCAAGGGACTCGACGACCTGCCCGCCGGGGCCGGCTGGGCCATGATCGTCGGCGGCGTGCTGGGACTGCTCCTGGCCTTGGGCGAGGAACTTCTCCCGCGCCGCCTGGCCGTGTGGGTCCCGTCGGCCACCAGCCTCGGCATCGCCGGGGTCATCCCCGCCTTCAACTCGATCTCGATGTTCCTCGGCGCGTTCGGGGCGTGGCTCTGGATGAAAGTCCATCGGCGATCCGCCGAGAAGTACACCATCCCCGGCTCCTCCGGCCTGATCGCCGGCGAGTCGTTGATGGGCGTGGCCGTCAACCTCTGGGCCCAGGGCCCCGCCATGATCTCGACCATCCTCCATCAACTCTGGCCGCGGTAGCATGCGCGGGCGAGCCGGGGAGTTTCCGGCGTCTACGCCGCACCGTTGCCATTCATGATCTCGTCCGCTTGCGATCGGTAGGCGTCCATGACGTAGGGGATCCCGCTGATCTTCGCCGCTTCCTCGGTCAACGTGCAGAGGTCGTCGCGGCAGATACAGGACGTGTTGAACCGGCGGGCGCCGGCCATCAACTGCTGCAGGCCGACGCGGAGTTTCTGGACGAAGCTGAACAGCGCGATGGCGCCCAGGGGAATGTTGTCGATGTCGCTGCCGTACTTCGCCCGGACCTCCTCGTAGCACACGAAGAGTTCTTCTTTCGTCGTGCCGAAGGGCTTGATTTCCTTGGGCAGCTTGTTGGTCTTGAGCCACTCGTCGAAGTTCTTGCCGACCATGCCGGGGATCATCAGGGCGCGGCCCATGCAGACCGCTTTGGTGAAAGGCGTGCCCATGGCGAGGACCTTGAAGATGTGATCCTCGGTGGAGAAGCCGCCGGCCATGGCGATGTCGGGGACATAGGCGGCTTTTTTCTGCAGCCTGCCGACCAGCTCGTTGGTCATGCACTGGAGGTAGAAGGTGGGGATGCCCCATTCGACCATCATGCGCCAGGGACTCATGCCGGTGCCGCCGCCGGCGCCGTCGATGGTCAGCAAGTCGATCTTGGCGTCGGAGGACCACTTGACGGCCATGGCCAGCTCGCGCATCGGATACGCGCCGGTTTTCAACGTCACGCGTTTTGCGCCCAGAGCGCGGAGGCGCGCCACCTCCCGCATGAAACCTTCCTGGTCCACGAAGCCGAGCCGCGAGTGACGCTCGAATTCCTTGATAGCGCCCGCCTCGAACGCCGTCTGGTTGCGGTCCAACGACGGGTCCGGGGTGACGATGTAGCCGCGGCGTTGCAGCTCCAGGGCGCGCCCGAGCGAGTCGACCTTGATTTCGCCGCCGATGCACTTGGCCCCCTGGCCCCACTTCAGCTCCACCGTGTTGACGCCCAGCTCGCCGACGACGTATTCGGCCACGCCGTTGCGCGTATCCTCGACGTTCATTTGCACCATGATGTCGCCGTACGGCGGCTCGTGATAGCGACGGTAGGTCTCCACGCGGCGCTTCATGTCGGGAGAGTTCTTCACCTTGCCGCCGGCGTTCCGCTCCAGTCCGGGATCGATTCCGCAGACGTTCTCGCCGCACACGCAGGTGATGCCGGAAATGGCCGCGCCGACCGCGAAGTGCTCCCAGTTCTTCTTCGCGATGTCGGTGGACCCGAGAGCGCCGGTAAACACGGGGACCTTCAGCTTCACTTTTTCGGCGTACCCGTACTGCGTCTCCGTGTTCACGTCCGGGAATATGGCGTGATCGGGGTCGCCCGGCACGCCGTCGGGCAGCCCCTCGGCGCCCAGCGCGTAGCCCATGATGTTCAAGTGGGAATAGTCGACCGGGTACTGCTTGTCGCCCCCGGCGGTCATGGTTCCAAAAGGCCCCGGATACAGGACCTCGCGGCCGCGAAAGGACGCCTTCCAGACGTCGCAGCCGCCCTTGCAGCCGTCGATGCATCGGGTACACATGCCGGACTGCGGCACGACGTTTCTCGATCGATTTTCGGTCTCCAGGCATTCGTTCGAATTCGGTCGCAACAGGTTCATCGTTTAATCCTTTGCTTCTTGGATGGTGAACAGACTGACTCCGATCGACACAATATCTCTTCAACCCTTGGGCTGAATTACAGGCGTCTCGTACCCGCCGGGGCACGACTTCGCGTCATGGGAGCGGGCAGTTCTCGCAGATATCCGGAACCTCCTCGTTCAATGACAACTCCGATCCGCAGACGCCGCCCGGCTTTCCCCTTTTCGACACGGGGGCCAGCTCCAGCGGGCAGCGTTCCTTGCACTTGTCGCACTTCTGGCAGTACTTCTTGTCGTAGAAGGGCAATCCGATGTGGCGATGGTTGCCCCGGCCGATGAATCCCTTGGCTCCCGTGCCGGCGACCACGGCGCAGGCCGCCACGCACCGGCCACACAGGATGCAGTCCGACTCGCGCTCCGGATAGCGGACCTCGTCGATTCCCAGCCGCTCGGCCAGGGTCTGGAGCACCGGCGACTGGGGGGCCTCGGCCAGCAGGAGCTCGACGATGTTCCGCCGGGCCCGCACAACACTCTCCGAATGGGCATGGATCACCATGCCGTCCTTGGCATCCAGCGTGCAAGACGCCGTCATCCGGGTCCGGCCTTGCCACTCGACCTCGACCAGGCAAACGCGGCAAGCCCCGGTGGGCGGCGTCCCCGGAAGCAGGCACAGGTTGGGAATGCAAATCCCCGCTCCCAGGGCCGCAGACAGAACGCTCGTCCCCGCGGTGGTCTCGATCGTTTCGCCGTCAACCGTGATGGTGACCGTTTCAGCCATGACCGCTTCCTGGTACTCTGCCAATGGCCTGGGCGGGACACGTTTCCACGCAAAGCCCGCATCGCGTGCACACTCCGTCGTCGATTCGCATTGCAGTCCCCGATTGCTCATCTTCGCGGATCGCGTGGCTGGGGCAGGCTTGCTCGCACTCCCCGCAAGACACGCAACTGTCCGCATCGACGGCGTAACGGAAGAGGGCGCGGCAGACACAGGCCGGGCATTGTTTCTCTTGGATATGCGCTTCGTACTCGCCGCGGAAGTATCTCAGCGTGGAGAGCACGGGGTTGGGCGCCGTCTTGCCCAACGCACAAAGCGAGCCCGCGGAAATGGTCCAAGCCAGCTCTTTCAGCAACGGTATTTGCTCGGGACGCCCCCGGCCTTGGCAGATATCCGTGACGATCTCCAGCATCCGGCCGACGCCGAGCCTGCAGGGGACGCACTTGCCGCAGGACTCATCCTGCAGAAACGCGAGGAAATACCGGGCCACGTCCACCATGCAAGCGGAATCGTCCAGGACGACCAGGCCGCCGGACCCCATCATGGAGCCCGCCGCGGCAAGCGCGTCGAAATCCAAGGGCAGGTGGAACTCGGCCAGGGGCAGACAGCCGCCGGACGGGCCGCCGGTCTGGACCGCCTTGATCTGCCTGCCCTGCTTCGGACCGCCGCCGATGTCGAAGATCACCTGCCGGAGGGTTGTGCCCATGCCGACCTCGACCAATCCGGTGTTCTTGACCTGGCCGGTCAGCGCGAAGATCTTGGTGCCCTTGCTGCCGTCGGTTCCCCGGGCGGCAAATGCCGTCGCACCGTCCCGCACGATCCGCGGAACGTTGGCCCAGGTTTCGACGTTGTTCAAGGTGGTGGGTTGATCCAGGTAACCCCTCTCGACGGTGTGGACGTCCTTTGCGCGAGGCTCGCCGACCTTGCCTTCAAGGGAGGCCATCAGCGCCGTCGATTCGCCGCATACAAAGGCCCCGCCGCCGCGAACCACGCTCGCGTCGAAGGCGAAATCGCTCCCGAGGATCTTCGTCCCCAGCAGGCCGTACTCTCTGGCCTGCTCAATCGCTGTCTGAATGTGAAGCACCGCCAGGGGATACTCCCGGCGAACGTACACGAATCCGCGTCCGGAGCCGATGGCGAAGGCGCCGAGGATCATGCCTTCCAGGACGGCGTGGGGGTTGCCCTCGAGGAGACTGCGATCCATGTAGGCCCCGGGATCTCCCTCGTCGGCGTTGCAGATCACGTAGTGCTCGTCGCCTGGCGCCGCCCGGCACTGCTCCCACTTGCGGCCCGTGGGATAGCCTCCGCCGCCGCGACCGCGCAGGCCGGCTGCCTTGACTTCATTGAGGACATCTTCGGGCATCATCCCCGTCAGGGCCTTCGCCAGCGCCGAATAGCCGTCCAAGGCGATATAGTCGCCAATATCTCTTGGCGACAGGTTCGGGTTGTCGGCCAACAGGAACCGCCCCTGGGCAGCGTAGAAGGGGATGTCCCTCTCCCGGCCCACAGGGCTACCGGACACGGGGTCCGTGTAGAGCAGCCGCTCGACCGCCTGGCCGGCCTTGAGAGTTCGGCTGACGATCTCCTCCACGTCCTCTTTTTGAATGTGGCAATAGAAGATGTTTCCGGGCTCAATAATGGCAAGAGGCCCTTGCTCGCAGAATCCGTGGCATCCGGTCGTCAAGAATCGCACCTCGCCGGTCATGCCCTGTTTGAGAAGCTCCGCCTCCATGACCTTCGTCACCGGCAAACAACCGCACGCCTGGCAGGCGGTCCCGGCGCACATGGTGACGCTGGACCTGTACCTCGCCCTGTCCGCCTGCAATTGCTGCCGCAGAGAAGCCAGATCCTCGGGACTCCGCAGGCTAGGCATGGGGAGAGACCTCCTGATCCTGCCGCCGGACCGTTTCCAGGAGGTCGCGCAACTTGCC
>JBEKCP010000076.1:0-13981 GCA_050014815.1 Thermoguttaceae bacterium
GGTCATGCTGGCGATCTTCGTCATCCTCATGGTGACGACTCGGGGGAGGCCGCTGTTCTGGCAGCTTCGGGCCGGGCACCTCGGCCGCCCCTTCTGGATGGCCAAGTTCCGTACGATGGGGCACGGCGCCGAGCGGCTCCAGGCCACGGTGTCGAACGAGGCGGGGGGCCTCGTCTTCAAGAACCGCCGCGATCCCCGCGTCACCTTGCTGGGCCGGTTCCTGCGGAAGACGAGCCTGGACGAAACGCCCCAGTTGTTCCACGTTCTCCAGGGCCGGATGTCGCTGGTAGGGCCCCGGCCGCTGGACGTGCGGGAGGTCGCCCGCTTCGCGGCCTGGCAGCGCCGCCGGCTGGCCGTCCTGCCCGGCCTCACCTGCCTCTGGCAGGTCAGCGGCCGCTCCGACGTGGCCTTCGAGAATTGGGTCCGCATGGACCTCTGGTACGTCCGCAACCAAGGTCTCTGGACCGACTGCAAGCTATTATTGCGTACGCCCCTGAGCGTGCTCGCCTGCCGCGGGGCGTATTGAAAAGTCCTCCCCTCTCCCTTCGGGAGAGGCACCCGCAAGCGGGTACCCGGGGGTGAGGGCGGGAAATCGCTATCAGAGCACGAAGTCACCATCCGGGATCGCTCGATGCACACCGACACCCAACCGACTCCCGCAATCACCGTTGCATTTCCCCCCGCAGCCGCTGTGGGGGCGGCGGCGCCGGCGCAGATTGAGGACCGCGTCCTCTCGATCCTCGGCGTGCGGGTAGTGGATACCACGCGGCCCCGGGCGGCCAGGCTCTTGACCGAGTTGCTCCGGGCCCGCGACGGCCGCTCCCGCACCGTCTTCTTCGTCAACGCCCACACCCTCAACCTGGCAGTCTCCGTCGCGGGGTATCGCGACATATTGAACGCCTCCGACTACACGTTCGCCGACGGCACCGGAGTGCGTTGGGCAGCGCGGCTCGCGGGCGCGCGGCTCCAAGACAACGTCAACGGCACCGACCTGCTCCCCGAGCTGTTCCGTACGGTCGGCCGGCAGCCGGCTCTGGCCGGCGGCCATCGCTGCTTCCTCCTGGGCGCCGACGAGCCGACGCTCCGCCGGGCCGCCGCCTTCGTCGAAAGCTCGCTGGGCCGCTGGACCGTCTGCGGCTGGCATCACGGCTACCTGGCCGATGGAAGGCTCACGGCCGAGGTCCTCCGCCGCATCGCCGCCGGGCGGCCCGACGTGCTCCTGGTCGGGATGGGCAATCCCCTCCAGGAACAGTGGATCCACGCCCACCGCCGCCAACTCGACGTGCCGCTGGTAATCGGGGTCGGCGGCCTGTTGAACTTCTGGTCGGGCAACGTGCCCCGGGCGCCGGCGTGGCTCAGGCGCTGGGGCGCCGAATGGCTCTGGGTCCTCTGCCAACAGCCGCACAAGGCCCGGCGGTACCTCGCCGGCAATCCCTTGTTCCTCGCCCGGGTCCTCGGCGACTGGTGGCGCCGCACGCAGAAAACGCCGGGCAAGCCCGGCCGCTAAACAAACGTCCTGCGTCTGCGTCCTGCGTCTGCGTTGCTCGGCCGCAAGCGGCCGGCTACAATTCGTTCGTGAACGCCATCTGCCTCGTCATTGATCGGCTCCAGTCGGGCTATTTGGGCGCGTACGGCAACTCGTGGATCGAGACGCCGGCGGCCGACCGGTTGGCCGCGGAATCGTTTCTCTTCGACCAGGCCATGGTCGACACGCCGCAACTGGAGTTGCTCTACCGCTCCTACTGGCAGGGATGGCCCGCACTGGCTTCCCGCCAGGCTGACGGCCGGCCGACCCTCCCGGGGCTCCTGCGCGAGGCGGGCGTGGCCACGGCGCTCTTGAGCGACCAGCGAGAGGTGCGGGAGCATCCGCTGGCCGTCGACTTCGACGAGCTTATCGAGGTCGATCCGCCCTGGCAGCCGCAGATGGCGGCCGACGGGGCCTTCCACGAAACCCACCTCGCCCGGTGCTTCGTCCAAATCACCGACCGGCTCCGCGCGGCCCGGCGGCCGTTCTTCCTCTGGTGTCACTTGGGCAGCCTGGGCGCCACCTGGGATGCCCCCCGGGAGTTCCGCAACCGCTATCGGATTGAAGGCGATCCCGAGCCGTCGCGCTCGGCGGAGGTCCCCGATCGCTTCCTGCCCGTGGATCACGACCCCGACGAGGTCCTGGCCTTCGCCCGGGCCTATGCGGGACAGGTGTCGCTCCTGGATGCCTGCCTCGGCGGACTCTGGGAGGCGATAGAAGAACACCCGGCCTCGAAGGAGACGCTCCTGGTGGTGACTTCCCCGCGGGGCTTTCCGTTGGGCGAGCACCGGCGGCTGGGGCCATGCGACGAGGCCCTCTACGGCGAATTGGTCCAGGTGCCCCTCTGGATCCGGTTCCCCGGCGGCCTCGGCGCCGCCGCCCGAAGCCAGGCCCTCGTCGAGCCCTGCGACCTCTGGGCGACCCTCCTGGACTGCTGGCGGATTGCCGACATTCCGGCCTCCCCCACCGGCACATCGCTCATGCCCGTCGTTCGAGAAGACCTCCCCCAGGTGCGGGACCGCGTGGTCCTGACGGGCCCGGGCGCCCAACGGGCCATCCGTACGCCTGCCTGGTATCTCCGCGTGGCTCGGGCGCCCGCCGAGGGCCGGGTGCCCACCGAAGTGGTGTGTCCGGAGTTGTATGTCAAGCCGGACGACCGCTGGGAGGTCAACAACGTCACGGTCCGATGCCTCGACGTGGTCGAGTGCCTCCAGGACGCCTTGATCCAATACGACCAGGCGGTCCAGAGCGGCCGCACCTCCGACCTGCCGCCCTTGAGCGACGTGCTGCTCCGCGGGCTGGGATAGGCCGCTTGCGGCTTCACGGCCCCCTCTCACGGGGTATAGCGACTGTCCCGGATCCCCTCTAGAATGGGTCGCGGCAATTGCCCCGCAGAAATCGCGCCAAGGACGAAAATTTATCGCGCGGGGGCCCTTGTACCCGGGGGCCTCCATTGCTTATACTAACATACTTTCCTCGTTCCCATGGTTCCGCGTGTAGACTGCCATGAAGGTCCGTGCTAGCGTCAAGCGTATCTGCGAGCATTGCAAGATCGTTCGCCGCCGGGGCGTCATTTACGTGGTCTGCACCAACCCTCGCCACAAGCAGCGTCAGGGCTGAGCCGGCTTAAGTGTCCAGCCGAATTCCATGAAAGAGTGGGCTGGGATAGGAGTTTCCAGGCATGCCGCGTTTGCTGGGTGTTGACATCCCGAACGATCGCCCCACGGTCATCTCGCTGACTTACTTGTACGGCGTCGGACCGAAGATCGCGCGGGACCTGTGCCACAAGGCGGGCGTAGACCCGCAGGCGCGGGCCAAGGAACTCCGCGAGGACGAGTTGGCCCGGCTGGCTGCCCTGCTGGATAAAGATTACGTGGTCGAGGGGCAGTTGCGGCGGCAGGTGAACCAGAACATCATCCGGCTCCGCGACATCGGGTGTTATCGCGGGCTGCGGCACCGCCGCGGGCTGCCGGTCCGGGGCCAGCGGACCCGCACCAACGCCCGGACCCGCAAGGGCCCGAAGAAAACCGTGGCGGGTAAGAAGGGCGTGAAGGATTTGCACTAGGACGGTTCTGGCAAGGCATTCAACGGGAGCGATCCAGCGGTGGCGAAGACGAAACGACGCAAGGTGCGGCGGAACGTGGCGGTGGGCATCGCCCACATCAAGGCCACGTTCAACAACACGCTCATTACCATTACCGACACGAAGGGGGACGTGCTCTGCTGGGCCAGTGCCGGCACCAGCGGCTTCAAGGGGAGCCGCAAGAGCACCCCGTTCGCCGGGCAGATGTCTGCCCAGCAGGTCGCCGAAAAGGCAGTCAAGTTCGGCATGAAGGAGGTGGACGTGCAGGTCCGCGGACCGGGCAGCGGCCGCGAGAGCGCGATCACCGCGATGCAGGCGGCGGGGCTGAAGATCAAGTCGATCGAAGACGTCACCCCGTTGCCCCATAACGGCTGCCGCCCGAAAAAACGCCGCCGCGTGTAGGAAAGATTCGGAACGCGCGGATATACATCCGCGGCTATTGCCCCTAAATCCCTAAATCCCTAAATCCCTAAATCCCTAAATCCCTAAATCCCTAAATCCCTAAATCCCCAGTCTATGGCTCGTCCGATATCACCCGTGTGCCGCCTGTGCCGCCGAGAGGGCATGAAGTTGTTTCTCAAGGGGACGCGGTGCGATACGCCCAAGTGCGCCGTCGAGCGCCGCGAGTCGCCCCCCGGCATGACCCAGGGCCGCCGCGGCAAGGCGACCGAGTATGCCACCCACCTCCGCGAGAAGCAGAAGGTCAAGCGGTTCTACGGCGTCCTGGAACGTCAGTTCCGGAGGTATTTCCAGCAGGCGGAGCGGGCCAAGGGGCACACGGGCGACGCCCTGATGGGCCTCCTGGAGCGGCGGCTGGACAATATCGTGTACCGCCTGGGATTCGGCCTGTCCCGGGCCCAGTCCCGCATGATGATTACCCACGGGCACATTACCGTCAACGGGCGGCTGGTGAACATCCCGAGTTACCTGACCCGGCCGGGCGACACGATTCGCGTGAAGGGCCGTCCGAAGAGCCTGCAGTTGGCCGAGGCCGCCCGCGCGGAGGCCCGCCGGCAGATTCCCGACTTTCTCAGCGTGGCCGAGGGGGCCGAGCCCCAGGGGCACGTCCTCCGCATGCCGGAGGCGGCCGACGCGTCGATCCCCGTTCAGACCCATTTGATCGTGGAGCTCTGCTCGAAGTAGCGCTGCTCCAAGTGGCGTGGAATTGATTTGGAGGCTTCCTAGATGCGTATTCGCTGGCGCGGACTCGAATTGCCCAGTCAAGTCGTCCCGGAACAGTCCACCCTCTCGCCGACCTACGGCAGGTTCGTCGTCGAGCCCTTCGAGCGCGGATTCGGCGTGACGATCGGCAACAGCCTGCGCCGCATCCTGCTGTCGAGCCTCGAGGGCAGCGCGGTCACCCAGATCAAGGTGCACGGCGCGCAGCACGAGTTCAGCACGATCCCCGGCGTCCTGGAGGACGTTACCGACATCGTGCTGAACGTGAAGGCCCTGGTGGTGAAGAACCACGGCGAGCAGACGCGGGTCGTCCGGATCGAGAAAAACACCCGCGGTCCGGTCACCGGCGCCGACGTGAAGACCGACGACCAGGTGGACGTGATCAACAAGGACCACCTGATCGCGACGCTCACCGAAGACGCGCCGCTTCTGATCGAGATGGTCGTGGAGAACGGCCGCGGCTACGTCTCCGCGGGGGAGCACTCGCCGCAGGCCCAGGAGATCGGCATCATCCCGCTGGACGCGGCGTTCAGCCCCGTCGTGCGGGTCCGCTACGAGGTCGAGGAGACCCGCGTCGGGCACAAGACCAATTACGACCGCCTGATGCTGGAGATCTGGACCAACGGCTCGGTCGGCCCGGAGCTGGCCCTGGTCGAATCGGCCAAGATCCTCCGCAAGCACCTCAACCCCTTCATCCAGTACCAGGAACTGGGGCCCATGGTGCACGCCGAGACGCGGGTGCTGGGCATCGTGACCCTCGACCCCGCCACCGAGGCCAAGTTGAACCTGAGCCTGGCCGAGCTCAACCTGTCCGTCCGCGCGGCCAACTGCCTGGAAGCGGAGAACATCGTCACCGTCCGCGACCTTGTGAGCCGAACCGAAGGCCAATTGCTGGAAGTGCGGAACTTCGGCGAGACGACGCTCCAGGAAATCCGGGAAAAGCTGGCCGACATCGGACTCCGCCTCGGCATGCACCTGCCGCCCGTCCCCGCCGCTAGCATGTGAGAAATCGACGATGCGACACCGAAATAAGGGCCGAAAGCTCGGCCGCCATCCCAGCCACCAACGCGCGTTGTTGCGGAGCCTTGCCACGGCCCTGATCCTCACGGAGCGCGACGCCGAGGGCGACGGCAACAAGCCCAAGGTCAAAGGGCGGATCATCACCACGATCCAGAAGGCCAAGGAAGTCCGCCCCCTGGTCGAGAAGTGCGTCACCATCGCCTGCCGCGCGTTGCCGCACCAGCAGGCCGCCGACAAGCTCGAGCCCGAGGCCCAACGGCACAGCGAATCGTGGCGGGCGTGGCGCCGGAGCGACGATTGGCGGCAGTGGAACCAGGCGATCGCGCCGGTGGTCAACGCCCGGCGACGCCTCTTGCGGCTCCTGGGCGACAAGCAGGCCGTGCGGGTGCTCTTCAGCGAGGTCGCCCCGCGGATGGCCGACCGGCCCGGCGGCTATACCCGCGTCCTCCGCCTGGCCAAGCCGCGGCTGGGCGACGCCGGCACCCGGGCGATCCTCGAGTTCGTCGGCCGCAACGACCGGAAGCGCCGCCGCGCAATCAAGCCGACCTTCGAGGCGGAAGCCCCGGCAGCCGCCGAGTCCCAGCCGGCAGCCGAGCCGCCGGCCGCCGCGGATGCCTCCTGAACGCGGGCGCGACACCGCTAAAATGCAACGTTGGTAAATGCCCATCGCCGTTTAGCGGGCGGGCTTGCCCGCCGAACATGGGGCGATTCACTCGGCGGGCAAGCCCGCCCGCTAAACGTTCTCCACCCGACCGTTTGGACGTGTCGGACCGCTGTCGCGCCCTGTCCAATCCGCTTAACGTGCCCAATCCGACAGGCTTCGACTTCACGCTGCACATCGGCCGCCTTTGCGAGGACCTGGTTGCCCGGGTCGAACCGCTCGGGCACATCGACATGACGCGGGTGGGCGTGGCCTTTCGCCAGACGCGCGCGGGCGGGCGCGTGGGGATGCACGCCTCGCTGACCCCGCTGCGGTTCCCCGGCGGCCAGACGCACCGCGAGCGCCGCGGCCGGACCTGGCGCATCCAGCGGGTCGATCTCGGCGGCCGCGAGGTGCTCTATCTTCTGAACTTCTACTTGCCGCGGTTCCTCGACCTGCCATTCGGTGAGAAGTTGACCACCGTGGCGCACGAGCTCTGGCACATCGGCCCGCGGTTCGACGGCGACCTGCGGCGTTTCGGCGGCCGCTGCTACGCCCATAGCGGATCGCAGCGGCGGTATGACGCCCACGCCCAGCGGCTGGTGGACCTCTGGCTCGCCTCGGGACCGTCGGAGGAGCTTTACGGGTTCCTGCGGCTGGATTTTCGGGGCCTTCAGTCGCAGCACGGGCGGATCTACGGCCGCAAGATTCCCATCCCCAAGCTGGTGCCGGTGGACTGAAGCCGCTTGCGGCTTCGCAACGGCGCACCCTTCCCTCTTTTTTATCTCCGACTTCCCTTGACACCGCCTGCCACCTTCGCTATCCTGTGCGGCCCTTATCCTGCGTTACTCACGGTAGGGTGCGACTCCACCCCATGTCCTCGCTCGACGCTCGATTCCTGTTGCTGCCGCTCATGCTGCTGGCCGGCTGCCAAACGGAGTATCCGAAGCCCCCGTCGATCTTGCGCCCGACGCAGATGTCGTCCGACGCCGTCGCGTTGGAGATCGTGTCGGTCCGTCTGCCGCCGCAGTCGGCCGAGCTGTGCCGGAAGGTCTGGGAGGAGGTCGATGAGCAGCATTTCCCGGCGGACTTGCGGCAACGGCTGGCCCGCAACGGGTTCCGGGTCGGGGTGGTGGGCCGGATCCCCGCGGCGCTGGCTACAGCCATGGCGATGAAGGACCGGGTGCCGGCGGGGGATGAACCGCAGAAGCTCACCGCCGCCGACCTTCAGACTCCCCCCCGCGTCATGCCGCGGCACCTCGAAGCCCGCGCCGGACAACGCAGCGAGGTCATCGCGTCGGGCATCCGCGAGCAGATGCCCGTCCTCGTCCGGGAAAATGGCGAGCTCTGCGGCCGGACCTACTGCGATGCGCAGGGCATCTTTGCGATGGCTGCGTTTCCCCAGGCCGACGGACGGGTCCGGCTGGAGTTGGTCCCGGAGGTCCACCACGGCCACAGCCGGCCGCACTGGGTTGGCGACCAGGCCATGTGGCGGCTGGAGTCGGAGCGCCCGCGGCGGGTCTTCGACAACCTGAAGATGTCGGCCCTCTTGACGCCCGGCTCGATGGCAATCCTCGGCTGCCTCCCCAACCGACCGGGCAGCCTCGGCTATTCGTTCTTCACCGAGGATTCCGGTTCCGACAGCCAGGTTGAGGAGAAACTGCTGCTGGTGCGGGTCTGTCAGACGCAGCACGACGACCTGGTCCACCCGCCCCCCCTGGCGCTGGCCCCGTGACGCCGAGCGTCAATCTGCAATTTGCAATTTGAGATTTGCAATTTGCTAAGACGCGGCGGGCAAGCCCGCCCGCTAAACGGCCCCGCCGCCTTCCTCCTTCATCCTTCCGCCCTCCCTGTGGTATGATGGGGTAATAGAAAAGCCCAGGACCCCATCGCCCCGGGAGCTGTTCGTTGTTGCTCGGTCCCGTCTTTGCCCGCGAACTGGCGATTGCCCCGCGCCGCAGCCGCATCTACATCCAGCGGACGGCCTATGTCGGGGCCCTCCTGCTGTTGATGAGCACGGCGTGGCTTGTGCTGACGGGCACCCAGATCGTTCGGGACGTTGGCGACTTGGCGCGGTTCGGCACCGTACTATTCCAGATCCTCGCCCCGCTGCAGCTGGCGCTGGCCGTCTTCTTCTCGGCGATTCTGGCCGCCGGCGCCGTCGCCCAGGAGAAGGACCGGCGGACGATGGTGCTGCTGCTGTTGACGCGACTCTCCAACAGCGAGCTGGTCCTGGGCAAACTCCTGGCCAGCCTGTTGCACGTTCTGGTCCTCTTGGTGGCCGGATTGCCGCTTTTCATGTTGGCGGCCCTGCTGGGCGGCGTCTCGTTCGGTCAGATCGGCCGGATGATGGCCGTTACGCTGACCAGCGTGCTGGTCTGCGGGAGCCTCGGGTCGACGCTGGCCCTGTGGCGGGAGAAGACGTTTCAAGCGGTAGCCGCGACCGTGCTGGTGCTGGTCCTCTGGCTGGCCCTGGGCGAACTGCTGGCGGCCGGGATCCTCGGCGACCCCTTGGCCGGCAGCTCCGCCCGTGCCTGGGCGGTAGCTTTGAGCCCCTGGCAGGCCATCCTCGACGCGTGCCGGCCCTTTGCCCCAACCGAGGCGTCGGCCGGGCCCCTGGGAAGCCCCATCAGCGTGTTCCTCCTGAATGCAGTGGGCATGTCGGCCCTCCTGAACCTCGTGGGCGTTGCAAAGGTCCGCGCGTGGAACACGACCCGCGAGGACCGGCCGGCGTTGGCCGAAAAAGAATCGCCTGGTCCCGAGGCGGCCGGCGTGCAGGAACCACGCAGTCCCGCCGGCGTGTCCCCAACCCGCCAGGTCTGGGATAACCCGGTGCTCTGGCGCGAGATAAGAACCTGGGCCTATGGTCGCCGGATGCTGGTCATCCGGCTGGCCTACCTCCTGTTGTTCGCTTTGGCCGCAGGAAGCCTGCACTGGATGATGCGCGGGGGCCAGCCGGTGACGTTGGGCCAGGGGGCGCTGGCACTGCTGCCGCTCTTGGTGTTGAGCCTCGTGCTGGTGAACGCCCAGGCCGTCACCTCCATGACGGCGGAGCGGGACCTGCGGGCATTCGACCTCCTGCTGGTGACCGACTTGACGCCCAAGGAGATCGTCTTCGGAAAGCTCTGCGGCATCTTCTACAACACCAAGGAGATGGTCGTTCTGCCCTTGCTGCTGTGCGTTTGGCTCGGCCTGACCGGCTCGATCGACTGGGAGAACCTCCTTTACCTGCTCGGCGGAGTGGCCGTCCTGTACGTGTTCGTCGCGGTGCTGGGGATCCACGCGGGCATGACGTACGAGAACTCCCGCAGCGCAATCGCCACGAGCCTGGGCACCGTGTTCTTCCTCCTGCTGGGCGTGGCGGCGTGCATGCGGATCATGGTCGCTTTCAACGGGTCGTTCAATGCCCAGCTCCAGCCGTTCCTGGCGTTCATGGTCGGCGGCGGGCTGGGCCTCTACGTGGCCCTGGGGGCGAGGAACCCTTCGACGGCCATCGGACTGGCCTCCTTCACCTGCCCCTTCGTCACCTTTTATGCCATCACCAGTTTCCTGCTGGGCTATACCTTGGGCGTCTTCGTGATGATCGCGGCCGCGTACGGTTTCGCAACCGCCGCCATGTTGATCCCGGCCATCTACGAGTTCGACGTGACCACCGGCCGCACCACCGCGGAGGAGGGAACCGCCGAGTGAAGAGAAGGCGGAAGAAGAGACGATTGCAAATTGAGTATTGCAAATTGCAAATTGCAAATTGGGAAGTCAGAATTGGAAATTTGCAATTTGCAATCTCCAATTTGCAATTTGCAATCCTCCGCCAGTAGAATGCACCCCGTTCCCTTGAAAGAGTCTCTGATGAGTTCTCTCGCACGGTACGCGCCGCCGACCTGCGAGCTGGCCCCGTACCTCCAGCTCGATCCCCAGACACTGACCGACCGGATCCAAGCGGTCCGCCGCCGGCTGGGCGCCGAACTCCTGATCCTGGGACACCATTACCAACAGGACGAGGTGATCGCGCTGGCGGACCTCCGGGGCGACAGCTACCAGCTCAGCGCCCGGGCCGCGGCCAACGAGCAGTGCCGGTTCATCGTCTTCTGCGGCGTCCATTTCATGGCGGAGACGGCCGACGTCCTGGCCAATCGCCCGGAACAGACGGAGCGGCGCGGCGGCCGCCGGGCGACCGTCGTCCTGCCCGACCTGACGGCCGGCTGCTCCATGGCCGACATGGCCGAGATCGACCAGGTCGAGGACTGCTGGGAGCAGTTGGCCTCCGTCGTGGACATCGAGGACGTGATGCCGGTGACGTACGTCAACTCGGCGGCCTCGCTGAAGGCCTTCTGCGGACGCCGCGGCGGCATCGTGTGTACTTCGGCCAACGCCCGGGCGGTGCTGGAGTGGTCCTTCCAGCGGCGCCGCAGGGTGCTGTTCTTCCCGGACCAGCACCTCGGCCGCAATACCGCGCGGCGGATGGGGGTTGCTCTGGAGGAAATGCCCCTCTGGGACCCGCACCAGGAGGAAAAAGGGGACAGTCCCCATTTGCCGGAACGGCCCGCGACCAGCCTTCGGCCGGTGCCCGGCTTCGCACAAATGGGGACTGTCCCCTTTTTCCAGCCCCATTTGGGCGGAAACACGCCGGAGGCGATCCGCCGCAGCCGCGTCCTCTTGTGGCAGGGGTATTGCAGCGTCCACCAGGTATTCTTGCCGCAGCACGTCGCGCAGTTCCGGGCGAAGTATCCCGGCATCCGGATACTAGTCCATCCCGAGTGCATGATGGAGGTGGTCGATCAGGCCGACGAGATCGGCTCGACGGGCCGGATCATCCGGGCGGTCGAGGAGGCCCCGCCGGGTACCCGCTGGGCCATCGGCACGGAGATACATCTCGTCGAGCGGCTCAAGCGGCAGCATCCCGAGCAGGAGATCCACTTCCTCTCGCCGGTCGCCTGCATGTGCTCGACGATGTACCGCATCGACCTGCCGCACCTATGCTGGGCCCTGGAGAATCTGGCGGCCGGCACCCCGGTGAACGTCATTCGCGTGGACGACGCCACGGCCGAAGGCGCGCTGCTGGCCCTCCGGCGAATGCTGGAGGTGAAATAACTTGAACTCACACTGGAGTGCCAATGGACGAACTCAATTTCTGGCGCACTTGCTGTGAACGCGGGATTACCGCTTGTCGCGTGCCGAAGCCAATGAAGGAAGAGTTCACGTGTTGGCTGGTGGAGAAACACCCGACATTCATAGACCGACAATCTTGGACGTCAGCTTACACCTTTGACTCGCTTGACGAACTGTATCGCGAGATCGGTCGCTATTTCTCGGCTGGTGCGGAACCCCGTCCGCCTGGTAGCCGGGTGTTTTAGGCATGGGGTGCCTGGCCTATGGCCTGGATGGAACGCCACCATCTCGCCAAGCGGTCGTCCGATTTCTCCAGCCAGGCGCGGCGACGGCGCTCGACCTCCTCGTCGCTCAGCCCCTCGTGTTCCTTGCGCAGGCGGGCTTGGATCGCGTTCTTCATTTCCACGCAGTCGAATGATTTTGAGCTTTTCATGCTCAGACCACCTCCAGGGGGCTACGGATGTCGATCAGTCCGTAGCCTTGCATCAGATTCACTGAGTTGAACATTTTTATCTTGTCCACATGGACGATATGCTTGAAGTTCCAGCTCACGATCAGATCGGCCCTCGCGATGGTCGCCAGCGCGACGTGATGGGCATCGCTTTCGGAGGCGTCGCCGACGATGCCAGCCGCAAGGTATGCATCTCGCAGCCGCCGGGACTCCTCCGACGCCACCAGTGTTTCTGTGCAATCGACGGGTAGCCGTTCCAGCACTGCCAGTACCGCAGGCGGTGCCTTGCCCAGTTCCTCAAGCAGCAGGTCAGAGACGAGGAGGACCAGGCCGCCCTGCCGAGCCATCTCCAGCAACGCGACGCTCTCTTCCGCGAACTCCTCGTCCAGGCAGCCGCCGATCACCGAGGTGTCCACATAGACCCGCATCGTCATGGGAAGGTCTCCTGTCGATGGACGTCACGCCTGCTTCAGGGTGGGCACGCCGCCGCCGGCAATCACTTCGAGATAGCGGCCGTAATATCGCCAAAAATCGCTCCGCAGCGTCCGCTCCCTCCACGCCTCCAAAGGCAGGGCCGGATCGGTGGTCGGGCAGAACCCGGCCGGAACGGTGAGGACAACGTCCGATCGAGGCTCGGCACGCGCGGCAGGGCGGCCGCGATGGGCCTGGGCCAGCTCCCGGTACACGCCCGCAAGCCGCTTCTCCCGATTCTCGGTGCTCAACAGCCCGTAGTGGTACTCGAAGGGATCGAACTTCACATCGCGGGTCTTGTCGTGGCTGCACCAGAAGGTGAACCAGGCGGCGCCGGCCTCCAGGGCCAACTCCACCCCGCGGCGCAGGTAGCGATCCTGCTCCTCCGGCGTGCCCCACAGGTCGCAGCAGCCGAACTCCTGGATCCACCGCGGCCGCGGGCGGGGACTGAACAGGGAGACCCACTCGCAGTAGAAGCGGGAAAGGTAGAGCGACGGGGCCTCGTCGAGCCTTCGTCCGCCGGCCAGGCAGCCGGAGAACTCCGGCCAGCAGTGCATCGTTGCCATGTCGTAGGCATCCGACGCCAGGTGCCGCGGCGTGAACGTCGAGCCGACCATCCACGGGTAGTTGTCTACGCCGTTGACGATCAAGCGGCCGCTGATGCGCGGGCGCACCCGGTCGAGGAACTGAGCGGCCCAACGATCGCCGATCGCCGCGTCCAGTCCCTGGTCGAGGCAGTTGATCTCATTGCCCAGGTCGAGGCCCATGAAGTTGGCGCGGTCGCCCACCGTTTCGAGGACCCTGTGGGCGAAGAGGACTTCGCTTTCGAGCACGTCGGGGTCGGTGAAGACGGCCCGCGGGCTGACGTTCGACGGCAGGAACGCGTAGCCGGAGAGGAAGCCGGTCAAGAGCGACAGGAGCACGTCGAGCCCCTGGTCGGCCGCCAGTTGCACCAGCTCCGAGAGGCGCCGGAGGTGCGCCTCGGACACATACGCCGGATTCGGCTGGAAGTAGGGCCAGATCAACTGTACGCGGAGGTGGTCGATCCCGAGGGCCGCCAATGCCCGAAAGTCGGCCTGGATCGAGCGGGCGTCCCAATCATTCCAACAGTAGTACCAGTGTCGGGACGGCGTATAGTTGACGCCGAAACGGACTTGGGAGGTGTCGAAAGGAGTCATTGTGATGGTTGCACGGCTTCGGGGTAATTGTGCCTTCCTGTTTGTGTCGATCGCCAGTATAACATTGCCAGCTTGAAAATGGGACCATCCCCTCTCGGCCGGATTATTCACGATCCTGGGAGTAACGTGATCCCGGGAGCGCGCCGATCGCCTCGAAACACAAGCCGCGGAGCGGCGTCATCCGGCCGGTTCGATGCACCGCGGGTCGTCATGGGCCGGACGGTTGACCCACGGGCCGACCGCACAGGAAACCATCGCCGGGTTCGCGTACGGACGCAGCAATTCCAGAAGCGACTCGGAACGCTCTACCGCCGGATCGAGCCAC
>JBEKCP010000077.1:0-13841 GCA_050014815.1 Thermoguttaceae bacterium
TGCAGGCCGCCGGAACCGGCTGAAATGGAAGGGCCTGACCGATGCCAGGCGTGAAAGGCTGCGGCAGGCGGCCTTACGGATCAAGCCCTGGACTCGTTCTACGGGCCCGAAAACGCCGGAGGGCAAACGCCGCGTGGCCCTCAACGGTGCAAAGAGGCAGCGTGGCGACGTGTTCATACGAGCTTTGCAGCGGGAACTGGAGGCGATTCAGCAGGTAATCGCCGCCGTGACCGCCTGCCGGAATGCGGTGCTGCGGTCCACAGGCCCGAGCTGCTGATCCAGGGATTCTTCTTGGACCGATGGAGATCGCCAGGGCTTTCGACTACATCCAAATCAGCCTGCATAGGGACATCCACCATCTCCAGGGCCATTTTTTCGATATCGGCCGATGGTATAGGTGATTACGGCCCGCCAAGAAGCACGCCAAGCCGCTGGTCGCGTTGCAGACCCGATCGACCGGGAGGCCACCAATCTACACAAGCGATCCTGGGGCATGCCAAGGGCCTTGGCGGGCTTGCGTGCTCGCCCCGGCATTGCCACCCACACCGCCGCTCATAACAGCACACCACCACGAAAAATTCAGCTTGCTCAAAGCGGTACGCACGGGGTCGATGTTTTTACAACTCGGGGTTCACATCGCCCCGGCGGTGCGGCTGCCGGCCGTCCAGGCCCGGGAGGGGCGGCCGCATCGGCGGCGAGATGGGCTCCCATTGATCTTGGCTCTGGCGGTGGTTTCTGGAAGCCGTTTGTCGCACGTTTCCCCGGGAAAGTTTAGCAGGAACATCGACCATTTTCCTGGACTGGTTCACCCAAACATCGGTGCGGCTCTCATGGCAGATTGAACCAAGTGCCATAGCTCGGGCCGGTCGGGAGCAAGTTCGTGATTGGCTGGCTCATCCTACCGGGGCCTCGATCCGCACCATATAGAAGCTGCCCTTCCCGGGCGTCAGTTCGGCACCGCAGCGGGCGCAGAGCAGCGGCGCGCGGCCAGAGATGTCATATCCGTCCATGGTGTCATTGTACGCTTCCGGCCGCCGGTGCCATCGGGCTTTGCGCGCCGGTGAGCCCCTGGCCAAACGGGGGAGGGCGCATCGACTCTCATTCCGGCGCCCGCGAGTGAACCAGACAGTGTACTACCTCTGGCGCGAAGCAGTCCCGAAATGAACAACCTTTCTTGGCATGGTTCACAAAAGCGAGGTTTCCCGTTATGCTAGAGGGCAGGCTGAATGGAAAGGAGCGTCTCCGTGCGGCCAACGGGATGGGTCTTACTGGCAGCGCTGATCTGCGGCTCCGCTGTGGCCGACGACATGCAGCGGGGCTGCAACTTGCCGCTCTTCAACAGTAGTATCAACTTGACTCAGCTCGCCCAGTCGCTCGCCGAGTTCAAAGCCGACGGCGGCCAGTATGTGGCGGTCAACGTCTGGTGGTTCCAGGACAATATCAACTCGACTGTCATCCAGCCAAACTACAGTCTGTACAGTGTCACCGACACCACGGTCACCAACACCATCGCTGCGATCCAAGCCCAGGGCCTGCAGGCGGTGCTGAAGCCTCTGGTCGATCTGAGCAACGATTCGAGTCATTGGCGCGGGCAAATCGCAGGCGGCAGCACGTGGTTCAACGGCACCAACGGCTACGACAGTTTCCTTGAACATTATGCCGGCATCGCCGCCCAAAACAACGTCGCCATGTTCGTGGTCGGAACGGAACTGAGCGCGACCAACGGCCAGACGAGCAACTGGACCACCGCGATCAGCGACGTGAGGGCGGCGGGTTACACGGGCAAGCTGACCTATGCGGCCAATTGGGGCAGCGGTAGTTCCGTGATCGAGAGCCCCGTGGCCTGGTGGGGTTCGCTGGATTACATCGGTATCGACGCCTACTACCCTTTATCGGGCACGACCCTTGCGCAGTTGAACTCGGCCTGGGCAAGTCAAGCTAGCACCATCAACACGTGGTGGAATGCCCTTCCCGCCGCCCAGCAGAAGCCCGTCCTGTTCACCGAAGTCGGCTACGTGAACAACGCCCCCGACCCACAGACGCAGGCGAACAGCTACCAGGCGCTGCTGTTGAACTTGTGGGGGAACGAACCGTGGTTCAAGGGGACTTATTGGTGGGACTGGACCCCGGCCACGCCCCCGCTCAACTACGACAACTTCATCTTTCAGGGCAAGCCGGCGGAACAGGTGATGAAGGCCTACTACTGCACGCCGGGAAGCTGGTCGGCTGCCCCAGCCGACGGCGCGTGGCAACACACGGCAAACTGGAGCGGCGGACCACCCCCGGGGGCCAGTGACGGCAGCACCGTCAGCAGGCACACGGCCCTGTTCAACGCGGCCAGCAGCACCACGACGATCATCCCGGACGCCAACCGCAACGTACAGAACATCACCTTCGACACCGCCGCGGCCTCCGCCTACACGATCGGCACAACGGGCGGCAACGCCCTGCTGCTGAGCGACGGCGGCACCGTGCAGACAACGGCCGCGGTCGCCAATCCCCAAAAGGTCAACGCCCCCTTGGTGCTGGAAAACGCCGTGTCCTCCGCCAACGGCGTCTACACCTTCACCAGCGGCGCGGCCGGCGGCACGGCGACACTCAGTTTCGGCGGCGCAATCCAGGGCGCGGCCACCGCCGGCACCACCCTGCTGACGCTCAGCGGAGCCAACAGCGGGGCCAACACCATCGGCGGAAACATCTCCAACGGCACGGGCGGCGGCAACCTCGCGGTCACCAAGGCCGGCGCTGGCACCTGGGTCCTTTCCGGCTCGAACACCTACAGCGGCGGCACGACGGTGAGCAATGGCCTCCTGGTGATCAACCGCAGCGCGGCCCTGCCGACCGGCTCGATCCTTTCGATCGGGGCCAGCGGATCGGTGGAGCTGGGCGATTCGACGCTCAACGGCAGTGCGATCCCGCTGGGCAACTCGGGCCCAGCCGGCACGTTGGCTTCGCAAGGGGCCGCCGCCGACGGCATCCACGCGGTGCCGGAGCCCGGCACACTCGTGCTCCTGGCCGCCGCCGCCACCTGCGGATTGGCTGTCTGGCGGCGGAAGAAGGGATTGCGGATTAGGGATTGGAGTTTCGCGGCCAACTGACAACTGACTACTGACACCTGACACCTACAAAGCTGCCGTGGCAGGCAGATGACGGGAAGGTCTCCCAGGAGACTCTCTCCGTGCCAAACCGACCCTACGCTATTTGAATTGGCACTTATGCTTTCCCGAGCTTGGTCCTGCCACGGCAGCCGTTTTCTTGCGCGGGCGCTGGCCCTGCCGTTTGCGTCGGCTTCTCGCAGAAGAGATAATGGGGGCCGTCGTTGGCCCGCCGCCCAGCCGGGCCCAAATCGCCAAGAACCACGCCCCGCCGACCCATGAATACACGAAGACTCCTTTTCCCGGGACTTCTGGCGGTCCTCATCCTTTGTGCCGCCGCCCTGGCGGAGCCGAAGGTCCTCTACGAAAAGACCTCGACCTACAACACGGTCGTGGTCACCGAGGACGAACACGGCCTGCGGACCTTGCTATTCGAGAAAGGTGGGGCTCGTCAGAGCGTTGTCAAGCTGGGAGACCCCGATCACGTCGATTTGCCATACTGCCAGGCAATGCCGGCGGCCCTGGCCCTGGTTGAGCAGCCGCGGCGGGTCTTGATCGTCGGCCTCGGGGGCGGTACTATCCCGACCTTCCTCCACAAACATTATCCACAAACGATGATCGACGTGGTGGACATCGACCCCGTGGTGGTCGAGGTGGCGAAGAAGTTCTTCGGATTTCGTGAGGACCACACACTGCGGGCGCAGGTGGAGGACGGCCGGCGGTTCATCGAGAACTGCCGCGAGCCCTACGACATGATCCTCCTGGACGCCTACGGCTCCGAGAACATCCCCTACCCTCTGGCGACACAGGAGTTTCTCCAGGCCGTGCGCCGGGCGCTGCGGCCGGGCGGCGTCGTCGCTGGAAACGTCTGGAGCCGGGAGTCGAATCCGCTCTACGACTCAATGGTCCGCACCTACCAGGAGGTGTTTGAAGAGCTTTACGTCCTGGATCTACAGGATTCCGGCAACAAGATCCTCGTCGCCCTGCCGCGGAAGCAGGGCGTGCGGCGAGCGGACTGGGCTGGGACGGCCAGAAGGATCTCACAGGAAAAGCACTTCCGCTTCGACATGGGGGACCTGGTCGAGCACGGCTACCGCTACGAGAGAGAGAAGAACGCGGCGGGCCGTGTCCTGACGGACAAGAAAGGGGTTCCCGAGTAATCCGGGCTAGACTTTCCCCAGCGGCCTGCCACTTGGGTATCAGACCCTATGGTCTTCCTGATGTGGAACTTGGCAACATGTTATGGCGGCACAGCAGGGTCGCCGCCTGGTAGTTCCAACCCTGGAGACGTGATAGACTGATCGGTAGTGCAACCGTGACCACGATGGAACGAGCGGCGACCGCCTTACGAACCGCTGGCATTGGCATGGCAGGTTGTTGGTAAGCATGGTTACCGACCCAAAGGCCCGAACTCTCTACGACGACTGGAAAGCCCGCCGTGAGCGGCTGGCTCATCCTGCCGGGTCTTCGATCCATTGCCGGTAGCATGGCCCGCAGAGATAGAGGACAAGCCGCCGATACACTTGGTCGAGCAGCTCTCGCATCCGCTCAATCAGACGCTCGATCTCCGCCCCGGGATCGAGCTTCATGTCCTCATCCGAGAAGCTCGGCGGCGAGGGATCGGCCATGAGGGTGGGCAAGTACGAGTAGCCGGTCGGGAGATGACCTTGACCCGATTCCGGCGGCAGTGCATCACCAGCCATGAAGATCGCCACCTGGAACATCAACTCGGTCCGAGCCCGACTGGACAGGCTACTGGCGTGGCTCCAGAAGGCCCAGCCGGACCTGCTGTGCCTCCAGGAAACCAAGGTCACCGACGACAAGTTCCCCTACGAGCCGATCCGGGAGGCGGGTTACCACGTGGTGGCCTGCAGCCAGAAGATCTACAACGGCGTGGCGGCCGTCCGAGCGTGACTGCCGGCGAGCGCCTGGCAGGATGTCGCGCCTGAGGCCATGAACGATTACGTGTAGCCGAACTCCCAACCCTTGCGCGGCTCGCGGCGGACCAGGGCGTTGGCTTGGTCACTGTCGAACTTGCCGGTCTTGAAGTCGTAACGCAGCTTCTGGCGCAGGCCCACGCGGCAGGCGATGTTCCCCACGTGGGCGATCTCCGTGAGGCGTGCCGAGTAAACAAAGTTGGCGCAGGTGGGGCCGCCTTCGCGGGCAGCCTTGAGGAACTCGCCGTCCACGCTGCCCACCCGCGGCAGCACATGCTTGGGCTTGCCCACTTCCCTCTGGAAGGATTCAGGAATCAATCGCACACCCCCCATCCAACCTCCCGATACGGCAGTGCCTTTGCTGCCAATGTAGGTCGTCTCGATGCCGCTCATCTTGCGATCCGGCTCCAGCGCGGCCGGACGGGGAACCAGTTCGCCCTTGCGGTCGTTGGTCCAGGTGAAGGTCACGGGAACCATGTCGCCGCGGACCGGGAAGTGGTAGGTCACGCGGGTCCGCGGTGGGAAGCCTTCGCCGATCGGCGCGCCTTCGACCGCCTCGACCTCCACGCTTTCGGCCTGATCGAGGCGGAGCGCCCAGACGGCGCCGTCGGCGTTGTGGCAGAACATGTCTCCCAGGCCGCCCGTGCCAAAATCCAGCCAGCCGCGCCAGCGGAACGGGTGCAGGCCCTCGTGATATTCGCGATGCGGCGCTGGGCCCAGCCAGGCTTCCCAGTCCATGCCCTTAGGCAGCATGGCGGGCTTGCGAGGACCGGCCATGTAGTTCGTAAAGGACGATGACCAGACCTCGGTCACATCGCCCAGAGTTCCCTGCCAGATGTATTCGCACAACAGGCGGATGTGCTCGCCGCCGTGGCCCTGGTTGCCCATCTGGGTGACGACCTTTTTCTCCTTCGCCACCTCGGCAAGTCTGCGGGCCTCGTAGATGTTGTGCGTCAGGGGCTTCTCACAGAAGGTGGGGATGCCGGCCTCCATCGCTCGGATCGCGGCCGGGAAGTGGGTGTGGTCGGGGGTGGCGATCCACACCGCGTCCAGCTTGTGCAGGGCGTCGAACAGCTTGCGGAAGTCGCTGTACGTCTTGACGTCGGGGAACTTCTCGGTGACCTTGCGAAGCCCTTCGGCAGCACGTCCCTCAAGGTCCGCATCGGCAGCGGCCACGAGATGTTCCCTCAAGGCAGCGCTCACCCCGCGCCCCCCCTGCCCGCCGACCCCAATGCAGGCCATGCGCAACTTCTCGTTGGCCGCGAAGGCTCGGGCAATGCCCGGGGCTGTGGCAACGGTAACGCCGGCAAACAAGCCGGTCTTCAGCCAGCGACGACGCGATAGAGCCATGATGGTTTCCTTGTTGAGGTCTGGGCGTAACGCCGAGGTACGATTGGCGCCGTGGCCTGGTTCGGCTGGAAATCAGCGATGGTCCCATTCTTGCTGCCGGCAAGCGGCGGGATCGGCCGACATTCCCATTTGCGGTGAGTCAGGGGCGACGCCGGCTCCTTTGGCTATCCATTTTACCATCACCTTCCCCCGCGTCCAGTACCCAAGCCGGTTTTCAAACTATTTAACAGGGCCTGTGGCTCGGCCCGTCTCCGCGCCATACAATGGTGTCGTGACAGCACACCCCTATCGGCAGGAGACCTCCGATGAGACTCTTTCGGACGCTTGTTCTAACCTGCGGCCTGATCTGCCTCGCCACCGTGCCTGCCCGTGCGGCCGACAACCCCCCGCCGCCGGGCTTCGTCGCGCTGTTTAACGGCAAGGATTTGACGGGCTGGAAGGGGCTGGTGGCCAATCTGCCCGCGCGGGCAAAGATGAGCCCCGAGCAACTCGCCAAGGCCCAGGAGGCCGCCGACAAGCTCATGCGGGAGCACTGGAAGGTGGAAGAGGGCGTGCTGGTCTACGACGGCAAGGCGAACAACCTCTGCACAGCCAAGGATTATGGCGATTTCGAGATGTTCGTCGATTGGAAGATCGAGAAGGGCGGCGACAGCGGCATCTACCTTCGCGGCTCGCCCCAGGTGCAAATCTGGGACAACAAGATCGGCTCCGGCGGGCTCTACAACAACCAGAAGAAGGAGAACCCGCACGACCCGCTGAAGTTCGCCGACAAGCCGATCGGCCAGTGGAACACGCTCCACATCAAGATGGTCGGCGAGAAGGCTTGTTCGCCGGTCAACGGCAAAGACGCCCAGCGAAGGGTATTGACCTACCAGTGAAAGCGAGGGTCTTGATGTCTCCACGATTGATCACCACGGTAGTGTTGGCTTCCGTGCTTGGCGGGACCGCCGGGCCAGGTTGGGCCGCCGGAAAGAACAGCGAGTTCCGCGAAGTGCCCTTTGAGTCCAAGGAACTCGGCGGCACGGTGAAACTCAACATGTGGACTCCCCCGGGGTACGAGAACGACACCGATCGCCGTTACCCAGTCATTTACTGCTGCCAGAACACCGGACGCCCGGTGCGCGAACTGACGCGACTCTTCGCTGCCCGTCACTATCCGCCCTTTCTGCTGGCCCATATCGACTCGGTCCCCGGCGGCGAGCGGGAAAACGGCGCCGCGTGGTCCGACCGGATCAATCCCTGCGAAACACTCCTCACGAAGACGATCATCCCGTGGATCGACGAGATCTACCGCACCGTTCGCTCGAACAAGGGCCGGGTGCTGATCGGGCGGTCGAAAGGGGGCGGTGGGGTCTATCACCTGGGCTTCAAGCATCCCGATCTCTTCGGGGCGATTGTCTCGCTCGATGGCACGCTCAAGCTCTACGACGGCAAGTGGTACGAGGACCGGGGCGAAGGGATCATGCAGCTCGTCGCGAGGAATCTCGGCGCGTTGCGGGATATGCCCATCCTGATGATCGACGGCGCGTGGTTCGGCGACCAGGGGGTCGAGTACCGCAAGCAGTTCCACCAGGCGGGCCTCCGCGACATTCGCGTGATCGACGCCCGCTACCTGGGCCACGGCCAGGTCTTCGACTACTGGGTGCCGCAGATTATGACCACGTTCTACAACGCCACGACGGAAACGATCGCTGCCGCGCCCGGCCTTGTCCCAGCCGATGGAACTTTCAAGGACCGCGTGACGGTGAAGATCACGCCTCCGAGACCCGGCATGGAAGTCTTCTACACCACGGACGGCAGCGATCCACGGAAGAAGCAACACGCTGCCCAAGGGGAGGTCTCGGTAACGGTGCCCTGTTGGCTGCGTGCCGTCGCCATTGGCAAGGACGGGGTGAGCAAGGAAGCGGTCGCACGATATGAGTTGGAAGGGACATTGAGGCCGGGAGGGAAGCCACCACGATAGGGCTGGTCAAGACACGTCGCGGCAGCATGAGATCAGCACGAGGAGTCATTACGCGATGGCTGCAAGATACGTTGCGATGATTTGGATTGGACTGGCTTTTGCACCGGGGGTGGCGCCAGCGACGGAGTTTCATGTTGCGCCTTCTCGCGACGACGCGGGTAAGGGAACTCTTGAGAAGCCATTCAGAACCCTGACCGCTGCGCGCGATGCCATCCGCAGACTCAAGCAGGCTGGCCCACTCGCGGAGCCGGTAAACGTCGTCGTCCACGGTGGCACCTACTACCTCGACCAGCCCTTCACGCTGACGGCGGATGACGCGGGCAGCTTGGCTGCCCCGATCATCTACCGGGCGGCGGAGGGTGAGCGGCCGATCCTCAGCGGTGGCCGAGTCTTCAGCGGCTGGAAGAACCTGAAGGACAACCTCTGGACGGTGGAATTGCCGGAGGTGAAGGCAGGCCGGTGGTACTTCAGGCAGCTCTTTGCCGATGGGCGGCGACTGACCCGAGCGCGCACGCCCAACGAGGGCTTCTTCACTACCGCCGGGCCGTTGTCGAAGTACGCCGCGCTGGGCCGTTTCGGGGGCTATCAGGGTGTTGGCAAATACCGCCGCGAGAATCCCGAGGTGTTCTGCGGGTTCCAGTTCGCGCCCGAGGACGCCAAGTGGTGGACGCAGTGCCCCGACGCAGAGGTCATTACGTTCCACAGTTGGGAATGTTCCTGGCAGACGGTGCGCAGGATCGACGCGGAGAAGCACGACGTGTATTTCAACACGCCCTGCCGCTACCCGGTCGGATTCTACTCGCCGCACCTGAAGTACCGGATCGAGAACGTACCGGAGGCCCTCGACGCCCCTGGGGAATGGTATTTGGATCGGCGTACGGGCGTGCTGTCCTACCTGGCGAAGCCCGGCGAAGATCCCCGCAAGATGGCTTTCGTCGCGCCCGTGCTACAGAGGCTGGTCGTGCTGGAGGGAAGCGCGGATCGGCCGATCGAACATGTGCGGCTGGTCGGCCTGTCGCTCCAACATGCCGATTATCCGCTGGGGATCTACGACGTCGCCCGCGACTGGCCGACACCGGTGCTAAAGGCATATCCCGGCTGGCCCACCACGTTCCCGCCGGGCTACACGGACGCGCAGGCGGCTCCCCTTTGCGGCCAGGTCGTCGAATTGTGGGACGCCGCCCATTGCGCAATCGAAGACTGCGAGATCGCCCACGTCGGCAACTACGCGATCAAGGTCTTCGAGCGCGGGCATCACAATCGGATCGTCGGCTGCCTGCTGCACGACCTCGGCGGCGGAGGCGTGATGGTCGGCATACCCGTGCGCGAGGTCGAGAAGGCCAAGGTGCCCCGCTCCGATGCACCGTCGCACCTGGAGATCGCCAACAACGTGATCCGCGATTGCGGTTTGGTGCATCCTGCCGCCGTGGGCATCCTTATCATGCAGAGCCACCACAACCGCATCACCCACAACGAGATCAACAACGTGGGCTACGGCGCGATCAACGTAGGCTGGACCTGGGGCCGACCACCCAATTACACCGACCACAACCTTGTCGAGGGCAACCACATTCACCACGTCTTGCGCGACTTGGCCGACAACGGCGGGATCTACACGCTCGGTATCAACGAGGGCACGGTATTCCGCGAGAACTACATCCACGACGTGTTGCGCGGCGCGGCGGCCGTGGGCGCAGCGAACAACGGCATCTTCTTCGACGAGGGCAGCCAGGGAATCCTGGTCGAACGCAACGTCTTTCGTCGCCTCAGCGCCAAGCCTACTCGCCACAACCGCAACTCGGCAGCCGACCATACGTGGGGCGAAAACGATTTCGGCGATCAGGCGACTGCACCCGACTGGAGCGAGAGCGTGATCCAACAGGCAGGCCCGGAACCACAATACCGTCCAAAGCTGGAACGGTGGTTGGGCGCGAAGGGCGCCTCTGGCGCCAATAAGTAGTGGGCTCTCTTGTATCGCACCATGATCTATTGAGTTTCACGTCGCCCGCAATAGCAGCCTCAACTGGAAAGGAACAAGATATGAACAAGAATACCCGAAGTGCGAAGTCCCTGGCCGGAATCGCCTGCATCCTGGTGCTGGCCGGTTTGGCCCGCGCTGCTGATGCTGAGAAACCGGCAGCGGCCCACGCGAAGATCAAAGCCGTCATCCTGGTTGGGGGCCACGGTTTTGATCAGGTCAGTTTCGACAAGTTCTGGAGCGGCTACGACGACATCGACGGCCGGATCTGGAAGGGCAGCCCCTACACCGCCTTCGACGACATCCACGAGTTCGAGTCTGACGTGATCGTCATGTAGAACCTTCCCAGCGGGATGACCGACAAGCAGAAGCAGAACTTCCTGAAACTGCTCGACCAGGGGGTCGGCCTGGTGGTCTGGCATCATGCGCTGGCGAAATGCCAGGACTGGCCCGAGTTTGAGAAGATCGCCGGTGCCAAGTTCTGGCTCAAGCCGGGCGAACGAAACGGGGTGCAGATTCCCAAGAGCGGCACCGGCGGCGGCAAGGTCAAGATGCACATCGAGGACCCGAAGCATCCCATCACCAAGGGGAGGAGCGACTTCGAGGTGAACGACGAGACCTACAATCACCAGACGTTCTGCGATGGCATTCATTTGCTCGTCTCGACGGACCATCCGCGCAGCGACAAGCCCATCGCGTGGGTTCATCAATACGGCAAGGCACGGGTCTTCGGCTACCAGAGCGGTCACGACGCCAAGGTGTGGACCGATGACGACTTCCGGCATCTGATGGCCCAAGGCATCCGCTGGGTTGGTGGCCGCCTGCCGGACGCGGAAAAGAAATAGGTCCATCGGCTGGAAGCTGACGAAATGGAGCCTGTCGTGTCGCAACGGCCTGAATGCCTTCAAGAAAGGTCGATCCGATGAGGTATGCCGTTGTGGTTGCAATGATGGTGTTGGTCGCCTCCGAGGTCTTTGCGGGCGACGACGAGTACAAGCTGGGGCCGGATTCGCAACGTCACGAGAACGTGCCGCACGGCACGGTTACGAAGCAAGAGTGGCGTAGCACCATCTTCCCGGACACGGTACGCGACTGGTGGATCTACGTCCCTGCCCAGTATGACGGAAAGAAGCCTGCTTGCGTCATGGTCTTTCAAGATGGCCAAGCCTACGTCAAGGAAGACGGTGACTTCCGTGTGCCGGTGGTCTTCGACAACCTGATCCACAAGGGCGAAATGCCGGTGACCATCGGCGTCTTTATCAATCCGGGCCGCAAGCAGAGCGATGCGAAGAACCGCAGCTTCGAGTACGACACGCTGAGCGACCAGTACGCGCGGTTCCTGCTGGAGGAGATTCTGCCGGAGGTCGGCAAGCAGTACAAGCTGACAGACGATCCCGAGTGCCGGGCGATCTGCGGCCTTTCGTCGGGCGGCATCTGTGCCTTCACCGTCGCCTGGCAGCGGCCCGACGCCTTCCGCAAGGTGCTCAGCCACGTCGGCAGCTTCACGAACATACGGGGCGGGCACGTCTATCCGTCGCTCATCCGCTCCACGCCCAACAAGCCGATCCGGGTGTTCCTCCAGGACGGCAGCAACGACCTGGACAACGAGTGGGGCAACTGGTGGCTGGCCAATCAAGAGATGGCGGCAGCCCTGAAGTTCAAGCAATACGACTACAAGTTTGTCGGCGGCACTGGCAAACACAGTGGCAAGCACGGCGGGGCGATCCTGCCGGACGCGCTGCGTTGGTTGTGTCGCGGCGTCGAGTTGCAGCCCCATTCCAAGTAATACGTGGTTCGATGTCGAAGAACATTCCCAAGACTGGAAAGAAGGCACGACCCAAGACCGCCGTGAAAGGCAAACGCTTCCTCTGCGCCAAGTGCCGCAAGCGCAGCCCGAGGCCCGTAAAGACCCCCGCTCCCTGGTACTGCCCGACCTGTCTCAAAGAGATCGACGCCTCAAACAAGACAGCGGTGGATTGATAGCAGTTGTGGTCACCCAACGACATGACGAAGGAACGCATCTTGCTTGGGGCCTTGAAATACCGCAACTTCCGGCTGTTCTTCTTCGGACAGAGCATTTCCCTGATCGGCACCTGGATGCAGCAGGTGGCCATGATCTGGCTCGTCTACCGGCTGAGCAACTCGGAATTCCTGTTGGGTCTGGTCGGCTTCTTCAGCCAGATTCCCAGTTTCTTCCTGGCCCCCGTGGCCGGCGTGTTCACCGACCGCTGGAACCTGCACCGCACAATTCTGCTCACGCAGACCTTGGCAATGTGCCAGGCCGGGATCCTGGCCGTGCTTGCCCTGACCGGCACGGTCGCCGTCTGGCATGTCCTGGGATTGAGCGTTTGCCTGGGCCTGGTCACGGCTTTCGACGTACCCGCTCGGCAAGCCTTCCTGATCCGGATGATCGAAGGGCGCGAGGATCTGAGCAACGCCATCGGCCTGAACTCGTCGATGTTCAACGGGGCACGACTGGTGGGGCCGGCGATTGCCGGTTTTGTGATTGCCGTGGCGGGGGAAGGAGTCTGCTTCCTGTTGAATGCTTTGAGTTACCTGGCTGTGCTGGCGTCCCTGCTGGCCATGCGGCTGCCGCCGCTGGCAGCGGCCGCGCCGCCGCAGCACGTCCTGCATGAACTGCGAGAAGGATTCCGCTATGCCTTCGGCTTTCTTCCCATCCGCGAAATCCTGATGATCCTGGCCCTGGTGAACATGGCGGCCATGCCGCTGACGGTGCTCATGCCCTTCTTCGCCAAGGTCGTGCTGCATGGCGGACCGGCCACGCTGGGCCTGTTGACCGCGGCCCTGGGGCTGGGAGCGCTGATGGGAGCTCTGAGCTTGGCCTCCCGCAAGAGCGTGCTCGGCCTGGGGCGGCAGATCGCCTGGGCCAGCGCCCTGTTCGGCCTGAGCCTGATCGCGTTTTCGTTTTCCCACGTTTTGTGGCTCTCGATGTTGCTGCTGGTGGCCAGCGGCTTTGCGGTGATGATGGAAATGGCGTCCAGCAACACCATCCTGCAAACCATCGTGGACGACGACAAACGCGGCCGGGTGATGAGCTTCTACGCCATGGCCTTCTTCGGCGTGGCCCCGCTGGGAAGCCTGTTGGCCGGCAGCCTGGCCGGCCACCTTGGGGCGGCCCGCGTGGTGCAGCTCGCCGGCGCCACCTGCATCATTGGTTCGTTGGTTTTCGCCCGGCGTTTGCCCGCCCTGCGGAAGATCGCCCGGCCGATCTATCAGCGCATTGGAATTCTGCCCGACCTGACGTCCGGGATTCCGTGCGAAGCGGAAGTTACGGTGCCTGAGGACGGAAGAAGCTGAGAGGGCGAGGCGTGCCGCAGATGGCCGCGACATCCGGGCCGCTGCGCCGGGGATGATGCCGTCCAATTGCCACTGCCGTGGGGTGCATTCCCGTTTCTGCGCGCTCCGCGCCTCGCTCGCGCACCGCAAAATACGGGGCGCAACGAGTCTGGCACGGGTTTCACGCCTGCGCGGCAGGCTGCCACGACCGACTTCTTGCG
>JBEKCP010000078.1:0-13692 GCA_050014815.1 Thermoguttaceae bacterium
CACGAATCGCTGAGGGTCAAAGTTCGTCCCCTTGAAGGATGCTCGCAAACCGTCACCTCTAATTCTAACAAACTCTTCGCCGGAGTTCCAAGGGCCCAACCGCCTTTCCCCGCTGAGCCGTTCGCGGTATCCTTAACTTCAGGCTTTGTCTGAAAAGCCGACAGCAGCCCGAAGCGCAAGCGAGGGAGGTTCTCCGTTGCCGTCCCTCGCTGGCGCTTCGGGCTAGTGAAACTGCCAAAACGGGGCTTCTCCGACCGCACCGTTGAACAGAGGGGTCCAATATGACCGCATCCCGGTTGACGCCGCCCGTGGTGGAGACGCCACAGCCCATTGAGCCGATCGCCCCGAACCGGCCGTTCTCCATCGAGGTGGCGGAACGGGTGCGGCGGCTGCCCCCTTACCTGTTTGCCCAGATTAACCGCTCGATGTACGAGAAGCGGCGGGCAGGGGACGACGTGATCGACCTTGGGATGGGCAACCCGTCGGACCCGCCGCAGGACCTGGTGATCGAAAAGCTGGCTGAGGCCGCCCGCGACCCGAAAAACCACGGCTACAGCGAGGCCCAGGGCATCCTGAGCCTCCGCCGGGAGGTGGCCAGCAAGTATTTCAAGCAGCATGGGGTCCGCCTGGATCCGCAGCGGGAGCTGATCGCCTGCCTGGGGTCGAAGGAGGGGTTCAGTCACCTGTGCCTGGCCCTGTTGGGGCCCGGCGACACGGCGATCGTGCCCGCCCCGTCGTACCCGGCCCACCTGTACGCGGTCGCCCTGGCGTCGGCCAACGCCATCCTCTTGGAGGTGACCGATCCGCAGAAACTGCTGACCAACGTGGACTATACCTGCCGGCATATGGTCCCCCGGCCGAAGGTTTGGATCATGAACTACCCGCACAACCCATCGACCACCACGGTCGATGCGGAGTTCTACGTCGAGGCCGCCAAGCTGGCCAAGCGGTACGGCGTGATGGTCGTCAGCGACCTGGCCTATGCCGACGTGACGTTCGACGGCTACAAGACGCCCAGTTTCCTGGCGGCCCCCGGGGCGATGGACGTGGGCGTCGAGCTGACCACGATGAGCAAGGGGTACAACATGGCGGGCTGGCGGGTCGGCTACTGCGCCGGCAACGCCGAGATGATCCGGGCGCTCTCGACGATCAAGGGGTATTACGATTACGGCATGTTCCGGCCGATCCAGATTGCCGCGATCATGGCCCTGCGGCACACCGACGCGGCGGTCGAGGCCCAAGCGGCCATCTACCAGAGCCGCCGCGACGTGCTCTGCGACGGCCTGGAGCGGCTCGGCTGGCCCATCGAGCGGCCCAAGGCCACCATGTTCGTCTGGGCGAAGATCCCCGAGCCCTGGGCCAGCCAGATGACCTCGTTCGATTTCGCGATGAAGCTCTTGGGCGAGGGGGACGTGGCGGTCAGTCCCGGCGGCGGTTTCGGCCCGGCGGGCGAGGGCTATCTCCGCCTGGCCCTGGTCGAGAATGAGAACCGTCTCCGGCAGGCCGTCCGGCAGATCAGCCGCTGCCTGGGGAAGTGAGGGGGCAGGGGTCAGGGATCAGGGGACAGGGGTTAGGGGATTAGGGATTGGGGATTAGAGGCTTGCGGTCCGTGCGAAGACCGAAGACCTTCGCCATGGTCTGATCGCCCGCGTTGCCTTGGTGTACAGCAGGTGCTACAATGGTATAACGATAGCAAGGTGCGGTTCCGGCGGAGAAAACGCGATGTTGACCAAGAAACTGAGCAAGCACGGCAACAGCCTCGCTTTGGTGATCGACCGTTCCATTCTGGAACTGCTGGGGATCGACCAGCGGACCACGCTTGAAATCTCCACTGACGGCCGGGCGCTGGTCATTGTGCCGGCCCACGACAAGCGGCGCAACAAGCGATTCCAGCAAGCCTTGGCAACCTGCAACGAGCAGTACGGCGAAGCGCTGAAGCGACTGGCGGAGTGATCCCGTGCAGCCGGCCTTTCTCACGCTCGACGAAGTCATCGCCATCCATCAGGACCAGATTGCGCGATACGGCGGATCGGAAGGCGTCCGCGATTGGGGCCTGTTGCAGTCGGCCGTCGCCATGCCTGCCGCCACCTTCGGCGGCCAGTTCGTCCATGCGGACCTATGCGAAATGGCAGCGGCCTGCTTGTTTCACCTCGTCCAGAACCACCCGTTCATCGACGGGAACAAACGGGTGGGTGCCGTGGCGGCCTACGTCTTCCTGGCGCTGAACCACAGGCGGCTGACAACCGACAACAGCACGTATGCCGAGTTGGTTCTCTCCGTTGCCCGCGGCGAAACGCCAAAGTCGGCCGTGACGGATTTCTTTCGGGCGAACACCGTGCCAGCCTGACCGCCGCGGCCTGTCCCACAAAGCTCAGTCTGTTCGGTACTAGCCCGACGCGCCAGCGAGGGTACCTCGCTGCAACTCCCTCGCTTGCGCTTCGGCCTGGTGTTTGCCCCTGTCTTCAGGGCCGTTTACGGTCCTTCCCGCCGTAGGCGGTATTAGGCCCGACCGGGTACCCGCTTGCGCGTGCGTCGGGTTGGCGGAGGCGCGCACCCCCGCGTGTCCCTCCCCCGCCCGCCGCCAACGGCGGCGGGCGGGGAGAGGGACACGAACTATGCGCGAACGACCCTGCCCACTGGCATCCCTCCGGGATGCACGGGCTCAGGGGATCGTTTTCCGGGGGTCTGCGCTGCGCTGCGACCCCCGGCTACTATCTGGCAACCCTCCGGGTTGTCTCACGCGAGTGCCAACAGCGACAGCGCGAAGGCTTCCCACCAAGAACCACCCAGCCCCGCCACTATGTGCGACTGCGCCGTTATGCGCCCGGTTCGGGCCCATGCTTAGTTGACGTCATTGTCCACCTGACTTCGAACGTCGCTAGCGCCGACGGCCCCGATCTGCCGCCCACACGCCGGAACGCGGCCTTGGCTGTAGTCGTCACAGGCGGCGTTGATTTCACTGCCGCATCATACGCCCGCCACAGGCTCAGGTAGCGGTCACGGTCTGATGGGTGGACCGGTACATCGTGCTTCGGGAAACTGCCTGGGTAGTGATCGCGGTAAAACCGGACGTACATCTCCCACAGCTCAAGGGCCGTCCGAAGCGTCTCGTCGTTCACGGGCCGCAATACGAACGCACCGTAGTCATCTGCGGCTTCATCGAAGGCAGACTCGTAGTGGTGTGGCCGCCCAACGAACTCGGCGATGCCCGATCGCGGGCAGTCCCAGTAGAATTCCACCGTGTATACCTTCTCGAACTGACCCATGCGTGCCAGTGGTTCCGCCAAGACACGTTCTATCCAGCCCCTTTATTCAGCCATTTTGCCACGTCCTTGGCCCAATAGGTGAGGATGATTCCGGCGCCGGCGCGGCGCATGGCGGTGAGCATTTCGAGGACCACCGCCCGCTCGTCGAGCCAGCCGCGCTCGGCGGCCGCCTTCACCATGCTGAACTCGCCGGAGACGTTGTAGGCCGCCAGCGGCACGCCGGGAAAACGGTCGTGGGCCATGCGGAGGATGTCCAGGTAGGCCAGGGCCGGCTTGACCATGATGAGGTCGGCCCCTTCGGCCAGATCGAGCTCGATCTCGCGCATCGCCTGGCCGGCGGCGGCGGCGGGGTCCATCTGGTATCCGCGGCGGTCGCCCGTCTGCGGCGCGCTCTCGGCCGCCTCGCGGAAGGGCCCGTAGAAGGCGCTGGCATACTTGGCCGCGTAGCTGAGGATCGGCACGTGGCTGGCCCCCGCGGCGTCCAGCGCCCGGCGGATCGCCCCGACCATGCCGTCCATCATGCCGCTGGGGGCGATGATGTCGGCGCCCGCCGCGGCATGGACCGCCGCTTGCTTGCCCAGGAGGTCGAGCGTCTTGTCGTTGTCCACGTCGAGGCGTCCGGTGGCCTGAGAGAGCGGGCCGCAATGGCCGTGGTCGGTGTACTCGCAGAAGCAGACGTCGGTGATTACGAGGAGTCCGGGGGCGGCGCGTTTGACCGCGCGGACCGCTTCGGCGACAATGCCCGAGGGGCTTGTGGCGTCGCTGCCGGCGGCGTCCTTCACGGCCGGCAGTCCGAACAGGATGACGCCGCCCAGGCCCAGGTCGGCCGCCTCGCGGGCCTCCTCGGCCAGCACGTCCGGCGAGACCTGCCAGTTGCCGGGCATCGACTCGATCGGGCGGCGGACGCCGCTGCCGGGCCGCACGAAAAGCGGCATCACCAGTTGCGAAGCCGAGAGCCGCGTCTGGCGGACCAGTTGCCGAACGGCCGGATGGTAGCGAAGCCGGCGGAGCCGTATGGTCGGGAACATAGCCGCTATTATATCCCCTGCTGAGCTGCCCCGGAAGTGGCGGATGTCCGTCGTCCGTTGTCCGTTGTCAGTGGGGAACAACTGACAACTGACGACTGACCACTGACAACAGACTATCGCTGATAGACCACGCCAACGCCGGTCATGTCCGGGGTGGCCATCGGCGCGACCGAGAAATGGGGGTTCTTCTGCTCGGAGACGTCGACCGCCTGGCAGGATAGATAGGCCAGCCACCAGCCCAGGACGGCCTGAGACAGGTAATGCTGGTTGTCGTTGACGCGGGCCCAGCCCGGCAGCGTCGAGCAGAAGTAGAGGCCGGCCTTGGCCCAGGGGTTGTCGGTCATCTTGGCGGCGGTGATCAGCGGCACGGCGCCGACCCAGGCATTGCCGCTGGCGCCGTGGGAGTTGTTGAAGGGGTCCCATGCCGAGCTGTTGTTGGGGTCCGAGGGGCGGTTGGCGCCAAGCGTGTACTGCATCAACAAGAGCGGCCCGCCGCCCACGAGGTATGCCCGGGTGGCCCGGTCGCCGAACTCGCCCACCGGTCCCAGGGACGGGGCATCTTCAAACACCTTGCCTGCCAGGGCGGCGGCCCCGATCGTGGGAATGACATACCAGCCGTTGCCCATATACTCCCCAAAACGCGCCACACCGTTGCTTCCGTTGGTTCGCACGTGGCCTTGATACCAATTGTTGAACTCGTAATCGGCGTCCGTGTTGGCCAGGGCGGCGCCGGCGCCGAGGCCGACGAGGAGTCCTCCGAGAGAGGAGGGCGAGTAAAAGGTGAGCTGGTCGTGCAAGGCGTGGGTCAATTCAGCCCGGAACTCGGCCTCCCAGTGGCTTGCCAGGTCGGCGGGCCGCTCGGGGTTTGTCGTTCCGGACGAGGCAACCGCGCCTTGAAGCGGATGCGGCTGGAACTGCGGCCAGTTCGCATCGCCCAGCGCCGGTTGCGCCGCGATGCCGCCTGGAAAAGGGCTGTTCCAGCCGGGCCCGGCCGGGGTCGCGACCACTGCCGGGGCAGCGGCGGGCCAACCCTCGGCGTAGGCGGCGGGCTGCGGGCCCACCGGGGCCCCCATGGACGCCGGCTGTGCGCCCACGGCCCCCACGGGGCCAGAATTGCCGCCGCCGCCCCCCGCGTGCTGCGGGTCCACTGACCCAGGCTGCGGTCTGCCCTGGAAGGCGACGAAAGGATGCTCGGGCTGCGCCGCGGACCCGGACAGTTCCAAGTTCTTGTCCGCGCCATTGTGAGAGAACGTCCACCGCTCGGCACACCCGCCGCAACATCCCACGAGCCATGCCAAGAAGACCAGAAGGACGGCCGGTCCTTTCAGAGAGGCGCGCAGAGGTCGGGTGTTAGTGGATCGACAGTTTTGCACGCATTGTCCCGTGGCGTTTATACGGTGCGCGGGGAGTAGTTAATCCCTGGTTCTCGGCCGGTAGCCGGAGGGGCCGGCAAAGGGACTGCGATCCTCCCGTCCCGCGCGAAACACCGGCGCCGGCGACACTGCCGGTTGCGCTACCGGCGGCGGCACGACGGGCGCGGCCATCGGGGCAACCGGCGGAGCCGCAGGGCTTTCTCGCGCCAGCAGAATGGGCGGCTGTTCTTCAATGGGCGCGTCTTGCTCGACCGTTTTGGCAACGGGGACCTTGGCGCCGGTCAGGAGCGAGGCCGGGCCCTCGGCGGCGTGGCCGAGACTGGCGTCCGACCTCGGCGCCCGCGCCTCAACCTTCGCGGACCAGGGCCCCATGTCGTCTATCAGCGGCTTCGGCGGCGTGCTCGGCGGTCCGGCAGGGGGCAGCAAAGCCGGCCTGGCGGCCGTCCAGTTCTGGGTTTCGGACTGCTTGGGAGACACCGAAGCACCACCATCGGCGGCCGGTTTCTCCTTTTCCACCGCCTTTTCCATGGGGGCCGCCGCGGTCTGCGTAGATCGAGTCAGCCGCCAAGCCAACACCCCGGCAACAACCACCACGAGCCCCAACAGGATCGCCAGTCCGATCTTGGTTTCCTTGCTCACGCTCGACCCCATGGCACGCCTCCTGGCCGGGAAAAGGTGACAGGCACCTTTTGTGCAATTGCCTGTCCTCTTGGGCCGAAGGGGACAGTCCCATTTTCGCTTCGCGAAAATCGGGACAGTCCCCCGTGAACGGTTACCCTTTTCCCAAGCGGGGCGAATGATAGTGAGGATTCGGCTTGGAGTAAACGTCAAACCCGCTCGGCTACGCGGAGTTTGGCGCTGCGGGAGCGGGGGTTGGAATGAATCTCCCCTGGCGAGGGGGTAATCGGCTTCCGCACGAGTGCTTTCAGTCGAGGGTCATCGCGAAAGGCCTCTTTGACTCGGCGGTCCTCCAGGGAATGGAAACTGATGACTGCCAATCGCCCCCCCAAGTGGAGAGTTCCCGGGAGACGCCGCAAGGCGATTTCCAGCGACTTGAGTTCGTCGTTGACGGCAATCCGCAATGCTTGGAATGTCCGCGTGGCCGGATCGATCTGCTCCTTCCGCGACCGGGGCACGCAACGGCGGACCAACTCGGCCAGTTCGGCGGACGTCTCGATCGGGCAGTCCCGTCGCCGTTGGACAATCGCCCGGGCGATCCGGCGGCTGTATCGCTCTTCGCCGTAGTAGTAGATCAGGTCGGCCAGGTGCTCGGCGCTCAGGCGGTTGATCAGCCGCCTGGCGGGCTCGCCCCGCATGGCATCAAAGCGGAGGTCCAGCGGCCCGTCCGAGGAGAAGCTGAAACCTCGCTCGGGATCGGACAACTGATCGCTGGAAACGCCCAGGTCGAGCAGGATGGCATCGACGGCCGCAATTCCCAAGCCTTCGAGCACTTCCGGAAGGTCGCAGAAATTGCCCTGGAGCGGTTTCACCGGCAGGCCGGCCAGGGTGTCCCGGGCGGCGTCGACGGCCGCGGCGTCGCGGTCCATCGCCACCACGAGCCCCGCGGGGCCCACCCGTTGGGCCAGGGCCCGCGTATGCCCGCCGCCGCCAAGCGTCCCATCCACAGCCACGCCGCCAGGGCGCGGCTGGAGCCACTCGAGGACCTCTTCGAGGAGGACGGGAACATGCACGGTCGGAGTTGCCGGGTTAATATGGTTACCGGCGGCGCTGCTGCTGTTGCTGCTGCTGGAGTTGCTGCTGGCGCTGTTGATTGGCCTTTGCGGCGGCATCAGCGTTGGCCTTTGCAATGCTATCGGCGGCGGCCTTTTTCGCATCGGCAACCGCCTGCCGTTCCTTGGCTATGGCCTTGTGCAGATCGTCCTCGGCATCCTTCAGGCTCTTCTTCTTGCCTTGCAGGTCCTCGTTGGCGGCGGTCCACTTCTCATCGTCCTTGAAAAGCGGCGTCCGCAACGGCTCATACGTGCCTTTGGCCTCCTTGAACTTCCCGAGAGATTCCTGGACGTTGGCGCTGTTTTCGAGCGTGTCCTTCCGCAGCGAAGCCAGGGCAGCGGTGTCGTCCGCCGCCTTCGCCTGCTCGTACTTCTCCTTGTACTCGGCGGAATCGAGCACCTCTGCCCGGGCCGCCGCGAGTTGCTTTTCAGCGGCGCGGAAGGCATCGCGGGCCTTTCCGAACGCGGAATCGGCGGACTGGGCGTCCTCGATCTCGGTCTCGAGCTTCTTGAGGGCGTCGGCGGCCTCCTTGACGGCGTCCTTCGCGTCTGTCACCGCCTTGTTCAGATCGGCCGCCTTGCCTTTGGCATCCGCGAGGTTCTGCCTCGCGTTGGCGGCTGCCGTCTGGGCTGTCGAGGCGGCCGTATTATTATTCTTGGGCGACTTCGGTTTCTGCCCCGCAATGCCCTCGTGCCCGACCGCCATGGCCAGGGCTACGACCATCGTGAACACCGCTTGGAGACTTCTGCCAGTACGCATGCTGATACCCTCCGGTAGCCCCGCCCCTGGGTGCCCTTACCCAGCGAGATGGCCACATTCCTTTCTATTGTGAAGAGAAACCCCCGGGATGTCAACCGGTCATTGGATGGCCAACCTACTGCGGCTCGCCGCGGCGCCGGGCCTCGGCCAGCATCGGGCGGAGCTCGTGGACGAAATCGTGTACGTCCTCGAATTGCCGGTAGACGCTGGCGAAACGGACGTACGCCACCTGGTCCAGGTCCCCCAGGCGCCGCATCACCAGCTCGCCGACGTCGCGGCTGGGGATCTCCAACTCGAAGCGGCTTTCCAGCTCGTTCTCCACGGCGGACACGACCGCATCGAGCTGGACCTCGCTGACCGGGCGCTTCCAGCAGGCCTTCTCCAGGCCCCGCTTGATCTTCGCCCGGTCGAAGGGCTCGCGGGTGCCGTCCTTCTTGACGATCTTGATGGCGGCGCCCTCGATCCGCTCGTAGGTGGTGTAGCGCTGGCCGCAATGGAGGCACTCCCGCCGCCGCCGCGTGGCGAAGCCGTCCTGGCTGGCCCGCGAATCAATGACCCGGTCGTTGTCTTCCTGGCAGAAAGGGCATTTCATAAGGATGAGGGATGAAGGATGAGGGATGAAGGATGAGGGATGAAGGCGGAAGGCGGAAGGCGAAGGGGGGTCATCATCGATCTTTCATCCTTCATCCTTTATCCTTCATCCTTAGCTCTTGCCGCTCCAGTCGCGCCGCTGGCGCGAGCTGGGGATGTTCATGGCCTTGCGGTACTTCGTGACGGTGCGGCGGGCCACCGTGATGCCGTGGGCGGCCAGGTCCTTGACCAGTTGGTCGTCGCTCTTGGGGTGCTGCTTGTCCTCGTTGTCGATCAGCTCCTGCAGCTTCAGGCGGATGGTGTCCCAGGCCACTTCCTCGCCTTCGGCGCTGGTGGTTCCGCCGCAGAAGAACCGCTTCAGCGGGAAGATGCCGCGCGGCGTCTGGATCCACTTGTCGTCCACCGCCCGGCTCACGGTCGTCACGTGGACGCCCACCTTGTCGGCGATCTGCTGCATCTTCAGCGGCTCGATGGCCTCGGGGCCTTTGCTGAGGAACTCGGTCTGGTGGTCGACGATGGCCTGGGAGACCCGGGTCAAGGTATTGCGCCGTTGCTGGATCGAGTCGATCAGCCACTGGGCCGAGTTGATCTTGCGCTTGATGTATTCCCGCGTCTCGTCGTTGACCTGTCCGGCGGCGAACAGCTTGCGGTAATAGGGGCTGATGAAGAGGCTGGGGGTCCGCCCGTCCTCGAGCCACACCTTGTAGCGGCCGTCCTCGGCGAGTTCGACGAAGACGTCGGGGGTGACGGGCGGGACCAGGGCCTCGTTGAACCTGGCGCCCGGCTTGGGGTTGAGCTTCCGCAGCTCGGCCACGGTCTGTTGGATCAGCTCGATCGAGTAGCCGGTGCGACGGCTGATGACCGGCAGCCGGTTGTGCTCAAGGTCCTCCAGGTGCGAGGCGATGAGCGTCTGGAGATGCTCGTAGTACGGCATGCCGGGGGTGAGCTGCGAGAGGAGGCACTCGCGGAGGTCCCGAGCCCCGACGCCCGGCGGATCCAGTTTCTGGACGAGGGTCAAGGCCCGCTGGGCCAGCGCCAAGTCCTCGCGCGCGGCCTCCAGCCCGAGCAGGTCCTCCAGGCTGCCCTGCAGGTAGCCGTTCCGGTCGAGGTTGTTGATGATCCGCTCGGCCATGGCCCGCAGCGGCGGCTCCAGGTCGAACCATCCGAGCTGGTTCCGCAGATAGTCCTGGAGGGACTGCGGCCGGGCCACCATGTTGGCCATCGCGTCCAGCTTCCGTTGGCCCGCCTCTTCGGTCTCGGCGCGAGACGGGCGCGAGCGCTCCTCGAAGTGGTCGGGCCACTCCTCGTCCAACTTCATCAGCCGCTCGAAGTCGTCCTCGTTGTTGCGGGTCTCGTCGATCACCAGTTCCCGCTCCTCCTCGGTGGGGGCGTCGGGCGGCTGCTCCTCGGGCGCCGCCTCGGCGGGCAGGTCGGGGTCCTCCTCCCGCAATTCCAGCACCGGGTTCTCCTGCACCTCTCGCTCGATCCGCTCCTGGAGCGCCAGGATGGGCAACTGCAGGATCTCCATCGACTGGATCATCCGCGGCGCCAGCACCTGCTTCTGCACCATTCGCAGGTCTTGACCGAGAGAAAGTCGCATAGAAGCGGTTCCACATCGCGTCGCGTCGGAAAATCGTTTAGCGGGCGGGCTTGCCCGCCGTGTTGGAGTTCGCTTTTCTCAGTGCATTACACGGCGCACCCAGAGGGTACCCGGCCCGCCCGCTAAACAATGATATCCTCAAAACGCCTGCCGGCCCGAAAGGGCGTCGGCCAGTATCTCCTTGTTAGCGAATTCTAGCATGCTGCCCGTCGTAATTCCACGAGCCAACCGGGTGAGGCGGATGGGAAACTCGGCCAGGAGGTTGGAAATGTAGAGGGCCGTGCCGTCGCCCTCGACCGTAGGGTTGGTGGCCATCACGACCTCCCGAAAGGTCCCGCCGCGGACCCGCTGGACGAGCCCTTCGATCGTGAGCTGCTCGGGCCCCGTCCCTTCCAAGGGGGCAATGCGCCCCAGCAGCACGTGATACAGGCCGCGGTACACCCCCGCCGCTTCCAGCGACATCAGGTCCCGCGGCTGCTCGACAATGCACAGCAACTCGCGGTCCCGGCGGGGATCCCGGCAGATTTCGCACTCCTCGGCCTCCGCCAGGTTATAGCAATTCCGGCAATACCGGACGTTTTCCTTGACATTCCGGATCGCGTCCGCCAGGGCCATCGCCTCGGCACGACTGGCCCGCAAAAGGTAGTACGCCAGCCGCTCGGCCGACTTCTTGCCGATGCCGGGCATCTTGGCCAGTTCGTTGATGAGGTCGGTGACGGATCGGGTCAACTCAGGCATGTTCGGGCTTGTCCTCCTCGGGCGGCCCCGAGCCGGTCAGCCGTTTCAGGGCCTCGTCGAGGCCGGGCAGCTCGAGCGAGCCGGTCATCTCCTTCAGGGCCGCCGCGTGCAGTTGTTTCCCCTTGGCCACCGCCTGGTTCATGGCGGACGCCACGAGGTCCTCGATCAGCTCCCGGTCCCCTTTGGCGAACAATTGGGGATCGATGCGGCACCGGAGGACGTCCAGCACGCCGTTGATCTCGATTTCGACCATGCCGCCGCCGGCGGTCGCCGTCGTGCGGCGGCTCTTCAGGTCCTCGGTGAGCCGATCCATTTGCCCGCCGATCTGCTGGGCCTGTTTCAACAAGCCGGCCAGGTTGCTGAGACCTTTGAACATAACTAAGTCAACTGGGTTCTTCGAGGTTGATGGGTTGGGCGCCGAACAACTCGCCCGCACGCCGGATCATGGGGTGCCGGCCGACTTCCAGGAGCCGCTGGTGGGGCGAGACCGCGCGCTGCGGGGCCGCGGCTGGCTCGCCTCCAGAGGGCTCATCCTCCGTCAAAAGGAATTCTACCCGAACCGGCCCGCCCGTCACATCGCCCAGGGCCTGCGCGAACCGGCTCGCCTGATCGGGCCGCTGGCAGGCGGATCGTGCCAGGGCGTACTTGGGGGAGAAGAAGACCAGGAGGCGGTTCGGCGCGGACAGTTCCACGCGGCTGAACTGCTTGGCCTGCTCGGCGACCAAGCCCGGCATGGCTTCGAGCGCCCGGGACCATACTTCGGCGGCAGTCTCCGCCGTCAGGCGGGGGGCATCTTCAATGTTTTTTTTTGCACTGCCAGCCGCGGGTGCAGGGCCGCGGTCGGCGGGGGCCGGCAACTTCGCCTGCTGTTGCACCGCCGCCGGCGGGCCCCCGGCAGGCGCGACCGCCTGTCCCGCAGACTGCAACGCGGCGATCCAGTCGGCCAGCTCGTCGAGTTCCTCCAACCGGCAGATCCGCACCAGGGCCAACTCGGCGAGGACGCGGGACTGGGTGCTCAGTCGCATCCGCGACAGCGTCTGGTCGAGGATCTGCATGGCCGCGAGGATGGTCTGGAGCCCGAGCCGGCGGCCGGCCTCGGCCACTTCGCCGCCGCCGGGGGCCGACGCGTAAAGGAACGATTCGGCCGGACATCCGACCGAAGCCGCCATGCAGTCGCGGAAATAGCCGAACAGTTGCTCGACGAGCTGGGTCGCCTCGACGCCTTCGTGGGCAGCGACCGCCAGCTCGCCCAGCGCGGCGGCCGCGTTGCGGTCCACCAGGTGCTTTACGATCGCCGAAAGCCGCTCCTCGCCGGCCGTGCCCAGCATCCCGTGGATGTCCGCCACCGTGATCCGCTCGGGCGCGAACGCCAGGAGCTGTTCCAGGAGCGATTGGCTGTCGCGCATCGAGCCGGCGGCGCGGCGGGCAATCACTTCGAGGGCCTCCGGCTCCGCCTCGACCCCCTCGGCCCGGACGATCTGGCCGAGCCGCTCGGCGATGGATCGCGTCGAAATCCCCGCAAAATCGAACCGCTGGCACCGCGACAGGATCGTGATCGGGATCTTCGTCGGCTCGGTCGTGCAGAAGATGAACTTCACGTGCTCCGGCGGCTCCTCCAAGGTCTTCAACAGGGCGTTGAATGCCTCGCGGGTGAGCATGTGGACTTCGTCGATGATGTAAATCTTGAACCGGGCGCGGCTGGGCCGCACGTTGACGTTCTGCCGCAACTGGCGGATCTCGTCGATGCCCCGATTGCTCGCCCCGTCGATCTCCAGCACGTCCACGTCGTCGCCCAGGCTGATGCTCCGGCAAATGTCGCAGCGGTTGCACGGCGTGGCGGTCGGGCCTTCAACGCAGTTGAGCGCCTTGGCCAGGATGCGGGCGCTGGAGGTCTTGCCGACTCCCCGGGCCCCGGTGAAGAGATACGCATGGCCCACCCGGTGCGTGGTGATCGCGTTGGAGAGGGCCTGGGCGACGTGCTCCTGCCCGATCAACTCCTGGAAGGATTGCGGGCGGTATCGCCGGGCGACGACGACGTAAGCCGGACCCGTGACCGGGGGATGGGGCTCGGCGGAGGCCATCGGCGTGGACATTGGATGGAAGCAAAAGCCCCCCGACTGCGTCGGGGGGTTTCGAGGACGGACCTGACAGATGGCCGGCCCCCGACGAGGGGCCCACCGTACCTGGAGCGGACTGCTTATGGCTGCTGACTTTCGCCCCTGACCAGGTTCACAGGTCTCCATTACGGGGGCCCCTCGTCGGAGGCCGGCCACGGAACCGATCCTATTGTTGCATCCCGGCCGCGGATGTCAAAGGGGGGCGGAAGAAAGGATGAAGGAGAAAGGATGAAGGATGAAAATGTTTAGCGGGCGGGCTTGCCCGCCGGGCCCGCCTACGGTTTCTCTTCCTTCGCCTTGCGGCCTGCCCGCCAGGCCAGCCCCACCATCGACGCCCCGAACACCAGCAGCACCAGTCCCCACCACAGATTGACCCTGATTCCGAGCGAGCAGGTGTAGAGCTTGTCGTCGGAGAAGGTCCACAGGCCGTAGACCACCATCAGCGCGCCGACGATCGTGAACATCAATCCCATGGGCCAACGAAGATCG
>JBEKCP010000079.1:0-13653 GCA_050014815.1 Thermoguttaceae bacterium
TCGGCGGGGGCGATGGTCAGCGTGTACTTGAGAAGCGACTTGACTGCCCTGCTGGCCTCCGGCGCCGTCGTCATGGTCTGCATCGTGTCCGGGCTGTTCGGGCGGGGCGAGGTCCTGCTGGTGGCGAACCGCCTCCGCAAGTTCGGTCGATCGTTCCTCGTGCTCCGAGGCAAAGACGGGGCCGCCGCTTCGCACTCCTCGGTGCACTTGCAGGGCTCGGCGCATTGGAACGAGCTTTGGGAAGCGCTCATGGAGTCGGCGGAGGATCTGTGCGTGCACCGGGTGGCCCTCGATGTGAACCTGCCCCACCTTCAGGAGGGCTTCAGCGCGAGTTGGGAGAAGCCGTGCCAGGACGATACGGTGCTGGACTGGCGGGTGGAAATGCCGCTGATGATCGCCTCCGAGACGGTCGGATGCGTCGTCGTGGCCGGAAAGGCCGATGCGGAAATGCGCCGCCGGGACATCCTCCGCCTGTTGGACGTCTGCGACGCCTGCGACTTCTACCTGCAGTCGATTGTCGCCCAGAACGGCAAATCCACATCCCACGTTCCCCCAGAACGCCTTGAAAGACCCGCGAAGCGACGACGCCGCGAGCGGGCGCTGCGGGGGTGAGGGCAGACCGCCCTGTTCGACAGCGTCGCCACGGCGCCGAACTCCGCAACGGCGTCCGTATCCAACGTGTTTGGCATTCCCGCTTCCCAAAACGGTTCCTCCCGGGCCGGCTGATCAACTACGCGAGTTTTCTCTTGGGGGCCTTCTGGGTAGCCCCCCCAATGACCGTGCTCGGTTCTTCGATTTCCAGGTCGGCGATTCAGGTTTGGCGGTGAGCGTCTGCTAGACTCAACGCAGGGACACACCTGGCCCCCGCGTCTTCTGTCGCCGTTTCGCTCCCGTGTCTTTCTCCAAGAGCTGCACCTATTCGATGCGGCACGCGCTGGCGCTGGCCTTGCGGAAGCGCGGTGTGGACGTCCTGACCGCGAACCAGCACACGAGCACTGCGATTTTATTGCGATTTCAGCTTTTCAACGCCGGGCGTTTGTGGCACAATCTGGTTATTGGGACTGCGGCTAGAGACAGGATCCCGCCGGCCCCGCATGGAAGTCTCCATGGCGACGAAGAACAAGCAACGCACGAAGCGTGGTGCAGCGGCCCTGTTGCAGCAGGTCCAGCGGTCGCTGGAAAAGGGCGATTTCAAGCAGGCGCTCAAAGACGCCAAGGTCTGCCACCGGCAAGAACCGGGCCCCGAAACGCGGCATTTGCTCGAACGGGCGTACCTGGCCCGGGGCCGCCAGTTGCACCGCGCCGGTCTGCGGGAAGAATCCCAGGCCGTCTTGGAGAACCTCCTGCAATTGGGGGTGACGGATGCCTCGGTCGACAGGGAACTCCCGGAACTGCTGATTGCCGCTGGACTCTTCGGTCGCACGAGGGGGATCGGCAAGGCCGGCCCGCCGTTGGAAGATGGCGATCCGTTGTGCGTGGTGGTGGCCGACCACGCCGTTTTGCGGCCCGAGGAGGCGCCGGCCTCCCTCCCGGCCATACGCCAGGGCGCGGCGACGATCCGCCGGGCGTTAACCGCATTGGAAGCGGGTAGTGAAGCAGAGGCCGTGGCCCTGCTGAGCGATATTCCCCACGCCTCGCCGTTTGCCGAGTGGAAGTATTTCGTGCGGGGGTTGGCGGCCTACTATCGGGAAGATGCGGCCGCGATGCAGGCGAATTGGGAGCGGCTGGATGCCGCCCGGCTTGCCGCGCGGATTGCCGCCCCCCTGAAGGCCCTGGCGGACCCGGCCGCCGCCGCGGACAGCCCGCGCATGGCCCCCACCTTGGCCCGACTGGGGCGCCACGCCCTGGGCGGCCCGGTCCTGGACCGTTTACAGAAACTGCAGGACCACCTTCTGGCGGGTCGCTCGCGGGAGGCGGTGAAGCTGCTGCGTGCCTCGGGGCCCTTGTTCGGCGACGTGGACCCCTCCTTGCCGCAACGGCTCGTGGCGGTCCTTTACGCGAGTTTCGCGCGCAAGGGGATTCCCGCGGCCGTTCGCGAGCTGGCCACGACAACCGGGCCGCTACCGGTCGACCCTCATTGGAACCGCGGCTTGGCCATGGCGTGGGAGCACTGCGAGGACGACGAGTTGAGCCAGGTGGAACGCCACTGGCGGGCATACCTGGAAGATTTGGCGCACCTGGAGTGCCTGTCGCCCACCCAGCGGACGCTGGCGCAAGCACTGGTTTGGCTCCGGCTGGGCACGCTGCTGGCCGAGGAGTCGCATCCCATCTGCCCGACCTGCGGGGTTTGCCACGAGCCGGACGAAGACATGCAGAGGCGGGCCGTGGCGTGCTTCGAGAGCAGCTTGAAGTCGGCCCCCGACTTGCTGAAGGCATATCGAGCCTTGGCCAATGTCTTCACGGCGTGGGGCGAGCCGAAGAGGGCGGCCGCCACCTGTCGCCGATTGGTCAAGCGATTCCCGGAGGACCTGGACGGGCTGCTGTTCCTGGCCAACTATCATAGTCAGCGGGACGAGCCGCTTGCGGCCCGCGACTTCATCTTCCGTGCCCAGCGGCTCAGGCCGCTCGACGGGCGGATCAAGGCGATGGTGCGGGGCGTTCACCTGGCGTCCGCGCGGCACCACGCGCTGGCCGCGCGGTGGGACGAGGGCCGCGCGGAGTTCGCAGCCGCGGAACAAGTGGGCGGCCCGCACGCCGAGGCCTATCGTCTGCTGGTCCACCGGGCGGCGTTGGAGCTGAAGGCTGGCGACTTCGGTCTGGCCTTCCGGCTGTTCGACCAGGCGGGGACCGCCCTGGGCGAATCGGCCCCGGTTTGGCTTCTGGCGATAATCGAAGGCGCCCGCTACGACCTGCCGGAGGGTGTCGTGGCCCAGATCGAGAGCCGGTGGTTGGCCGCGATGAAGAAGGGCCGCCGCAGTCTCGCCGCCGGTGAGATGTGCCGAACCATGACCGCCTGCCTGGAGAGCGGCGCCGGCTATCCCGGCCGGGAGGGTCACGTGGAATCGCTCGTCCGCATGCTCCAGCGGTGCTCGCGGATCAAGTGGCTCTCCGGCGACCTTCGGAGCGTGGTGGAATTCCTGATCTCCTTGGACCACCACGAGGAAGAGCGCGGCGGGAAGTCCCGGAAGCACTCCGGCGGCGCCGCGCTGCAACTGGCCGCGAAACTCGCGGCGAAGGCCCGCGCCAAGTTCCCCGACAACGCTTTCTTTCACATGGTCGCCGGACAGATGGAAATGCGCAAGGGACCGAGGCGGTGCAACCGCCGCCTGGCGAAAGACTGTTTCCAACGCGCGGTGCAACTGACGGAGGGGGCCAAAGACCCGGACGACTTGCAAATCGCAAAGTCTGCCAAGGAAAAGCTCTTGTTCTTCGAAGAACTCGAACAGGGACGCGTTGGCGACCTGGTCCCGGAGCCGTTTGCGACGGCGGATCCCGACCCGGACGTCCTGCCGGACCTGCCCGAAATTGACGATTACGACGGCCCGCCTCCCTCCGGGGGCGGATCGTTGGGGGGACTCTTCCAGATGTTTGCGCAGGTCTGCCGCGAGGCCGGGGTCGATCCCGAGGAGATTCTCGGCGAGATCGGCGGGGGCCGGCCGTTTCGTTTTTCCAGAGAAGACGGCCCGAAGCGAACACGCAAGAACCGGAAGTAGGCAGGGAGACATGATGTACGATCCTCATGCGATCCTCGGGCTTCCCTCGGGTTGCGGCGAAGCGGAGGTCCGCCGCCGCTACCTGGACCTCGTCCGCCAGTACCCGCCCGACCGCGCCCCGGAGCGTTTTGCCGAAATCCACCAGGCTTACGAGAAGCTTCGCGATCCGGTGGTGCGGATGGAGTCGGCGTTGTTCGATTTGGATTCGATCGGCACCATGGCCGGGATACTGGCCGACGTGCGGCGGCGCCTGCGGACGGCGCGGATTCCCGCGCAAACCTTGCTATCTCTGGGGGAGGGGCCATGAACACCTGGCTGGATCGCGAAACCATGCTCGACCGCTTCCGGCAATGGCTGGAGGAAGCGGGCGAGGAGGCGGCCTCGCTTCCCGACGAGGCGGACCTGCCGCCGGAGCCCGCGGGCGCCCGGCCAGTCGGGTTGCTGCAACTGGTGGAGGAGTTCACCGCCCTGCGCCATGAGGTCAAGCTCGGGACCAAGAGCTCCCGCGGACTGGCGGAGCAGACCGAGCAGGCGCTGGCGGCCGTCGGGCAGGCCGTCGAGGCATTCCGCGGCATCGAGGCCAAAGAGGCGGAAGCGGGCCGGCTGGCTGCCAAGCCCCTCGTGGAATCGCTCATGGAACTCGACGAGGCCCTCGGCCGCGGCCGCACGGTCATCGACACCGCCCGCCGCCGCATCCTCGAAGACCTCGCCGGCCGCGTCCAAGAGGAGCTGGACGGCCTGCTCTTGCGGCTCCCGGCGTGGCGCCGCTGGCTCTTCCGCTGGTGGTGCCGCGGGGCGCGGGAGATCCTCGTCCAGCGCACCGCAATGGCCCACCGCGACATCTTCGACTCCCTCCTGGAGGGATACGGCCTGATGCTCAGCCGCCTCCAGCGGGCCATGACGAAAGCCGAACTCTACCGGATCCAGTGCGTCGGCAAACCGGCCGACCCCAACCTGATGACGGTCGTCGAGGCCGTGGACGATCCCCTGCGGCCGCCGGGGCTCGTCATCGACGAGTTGCGTCCCGGCTATTACTGGAAGGGCAAGGTCATCCGCTTCGCGGAGGTCCGCGCCGTGCAATCGCGAACCGCCCACTGACAACTGACAACTGACAACGAACCATTAACAACTGACAACGAACCATGGAAACCATTCTCGGAATCGACCTGGGCACCACCAACAGCGAGGTAGCCATCCTCCGCAACGGCAAGGTGGAAGTCTTGTATGAGGACGGCGAGGCGATCCTCCCGTCGGTCGTCGGCCTGGACGCGGACGGCCGCCTGCTGGTCGGCGCCCCAGCCCGCAATCAATGGGTCCTGGCCCCCGAGCGGACCGTGCGGTCGATCAAGCGCCGCATGGGCACGGCGGAAGCCGTCCGGCTGGGCGACCAGCAGTACACTCCCCAAGAGATCTCGGCGTTCATCCTGCGGAAGCTCAAGCAGCGGGCCCAACAGCAGATCGGGCATCCGGTCGGCAAGGCCGTCATCACCGTCCCCGCCTTCTTCAACGAGACGCAACGCGAGGCGACCCGCGAGGCGGGTGAGTTGGCGGGCCTGGAAGTGGTGCGGATCATCAACGAGCCCACCGCCGCCTCGCTGACCTACGACCCCCATCCGGAGAAGCTGGAGCGACTGCTCGTCTACGATCTGGGCGGCGGCACCTTCGACGTTTCCATCGTCCAGATCGAGCGGGGCGTGGTGGAAGTCCTCAGCAGCCACGGCGACACGCGACTGGGGGGCGACGACTTCGATCAACTGCTCCTGGACCACGTGTGCGAGGACTTCCGCCGCGAGCACGGCGTCGAGATCCGCGACTCCCTGGCCGCCAAGTCGCGCGTGTTGCGGGCCGTCGAGGAAGCCAAGAAACGGCTCTCCCTGGAGCCCGTCGCCGCCGTCGAGGAAGAGTTCATCGCCGAGAAGAACGGGACTCCCCTGCACCTCCGCCGCGAAATCCGCCGCGACGAGTACGAGTCGCTCATCGAGCCCCTGCTGGCCAAAACGCTCCAGTGCGTCGACCAGTCGCTCTCCGACGCCAAGCTCAACGCCAATCAAATCGACAAGGTCGTCCTCGTCGGCGGCGCCAGCCGCACTCCCCTGGTCCACCAGTTGCTCGAGGAACAACTCGGGCAGCCGCTGCACGCCGAGGTCGATCCCGACCTGTGCGTGGCCATGGGTGCCGCCATCCAGGGCGGCCTGATCGCCGGAATCGACGTCGGACCGGTCCTGGTGGACATCACCCCGCACACCTTGGGGATTCAGGCGTTGGGGGACGTCGGCGGGCAACTTTCGCACGATTGCTTCGCCCGGCTGATCGAGCGCAACGCCCCCCTGCCGACCGGCCGCAGCGAGATCTTCACCACCGTCGCAGACGGCCAGAAGGCCGCGAGAATCGCGGTGTTTCAGGGGGAAGACCAGGACGTTCGCCACAACGACCCCGTTGGCGAGTTCATGCTCGACGGCCTGGCCGACGTCGACCACGGCAACGAAATCCTCGTCCGCTTCGACCTCGACCTGGACGGAATCCTGAAGGTCAGCGCGGTCGAGCGGGCGACGGGGCGGCAGAAGCAGTTGGTCATCGACAACGCCGTCACCCGCTTCCGCGCCCGCAATCGGCAGGAGGCCCTGGCCCGGGTGGAGGCGACGTTCCTGGCGGGATCGGACGCCCCGGTCTCGGCCGGCGAGGCACCGGCCGCCTCGGAGCCCGCGCCGCCGCCCGACCTCTCCCCCGAGATGGCCCAACTCATCCGGCGATCTGAGCAATTGATCGCCAAGAGCGGGCAGTTCGCCGGCGATTCGAGTTCGGCCGATGCCGCCGAGGTGCGGCAGCTCGTCGAGCGGCTCCGCGCGGCGATGGCCCAACGATCGGAGGCCGACCTGCAGGGCGCCGCCGCAGAGCTCGAAGACCTTCTTTTCTACCTTCAGGACGCATGATGGCGGAAATCTCCCTTGCCAGGCCGACCCGCGGCGATGTCCGCTGCCCGACGTGCGGCGCCGTGCAGGAGTGGTCGGATGCGTGCCGGCGCTGCCGGTGCGAGCTGACCTTGTTGCGGCACGTCGCCGAGGCCGCCCTGACCGCCCGCCGGCGCTCGTTGCGGGCCTTGCGCGGCGGGCGACTGCCCGAGGCTCTCCGCCATGCCCGCCGCTCCTGCGTCCTCTGTCCCGACCCGCCCGCCGCGCATCTCCTGGCGGTGTGTCATTTGCTCCAGGGGAACTGGACGGCCGCGCTCAGCATGGCGGAGACCGGCCACCGCGAGTAGTCGAGCGGCCGAAGGGGACAGTCCCATTTTCGCGGCGAAATAGGTTTGTTTTCATGGTTGGGTCGTCTCCGCCGCGAAAATCGGGACAGTCCCCCGTGCAAGATTTCGGCACTGAGCGAGTCATGGCGGCGTCTCACGGCCTCGCTCCAAGCCTCTTCAATCCCTCCACCGCTTCGCTCCACCGGACCTCGTGCGGTAGTCGCTTGCTCATAGCAGCAACCGCCGAGACGATGCCGGCGGCTTCGCCCATGGCGACAGCATTGCCCGTTACGCGATAGCTCGCGTGCGCGAAGAAATCGCCGCTGATGCAGCGGCCCGCCATCATCAGGCCGTTCACATCCTTTGCGACCAAGGCTCGGAGTGGAATGTCGTAGGGCTTCACTGTGATGCCCCCCTGCGAGATCGCCTGCTTCTGATTCTGTTCGCGCGTCGCGGCATGGATGTCCACATTGAAGGTGACCCGGCAGACGGCGTCCTCGTGGCGAGCGCCGGCGACCAGGTCGTCCTTCGTCACCACGAACCGGCCGCGGATTCGCCGGCCCTCGCGCACTCCGATCTGTTCCGCCGTCGACGCCACCTGGATGCCTTCCCACGGTCCGCCCAGCTTTCGGAGGCCCTCGGCCAACCGATGCACTTCGCCCCGCGCGCGAATCGTGGCGTCGGTGAACTTCTCCGCCTCGAACGGCTTGACGCCATACTCGTGATTGAACATCAGGAGCAAAAGATTGTCGCGGATCTGAAAGAGCGTCGGGTTGCCATACGAGGGATCGAACCCCGCTCGGCGGAGTTCACGGAGATTGCTTTGCCAGGCGGTTCCATGAATTTGGCCATCGCCGGCGTAGAAGGAGATGTGGTCCTTCAGCGCGGCTGCGTCCTTGACGACGACCAAGGCGTTGAGCGTCATGGCCTGGCAGGGGCAATCCTCGCCGCTGCGGCCGATGTCCCAGGTGCAACCAGCGAGCGAGCCCAGGTCGCCATCGCCCGTGCAGTCGATGAACGTCTTGGCTCGCCACGCATGCCGGCCGGCCTTGGATTCGGTGACGACCGTTGCCAGACGTCCGCCGTCGCGATAGGCCGCGGTCAGTCGCGTAAAGAGGCCGACCTTGACCCCGGCGGCGGAACAAAGGTCCTCCAGGAGAACCTTCATCTTTTCGGGATCGTAGACGAAGCGGTCCTTGTTGGTCTTGACGGTGCGGGCACCGCGCCGGTCCATCTCGCGGGCCAACTCCGCGGTGATGCCCGGTTTGGCAAAGTCGAAAATATAGGTCAGCAGACCGGCGGTCCAGACGCCTCCCAGGCAGCCATGCACTTCGAACAGCCGCGTTCTCGCCCCCGCACGGGCGGCGGTGATGGCGGCCGCGACTCCCGCAGGGCCACCCCCGCACACGATCACGTCCGCATCATCGTGCAGCGGCAGTTCGCGCGCCGGTTCAGTGAAGCGGTCCTTCTGATCGGCAGTTGGCGCCGCCGCGGCCTGGTTCCCCGGGGCCAACACCAATGCCGGCCCCGCCGCACTCGCGAGCATCGACTTCCAGAAAAACCGTCGTCGATCCATAGTTATTCTTGCCGGTCGGCTTTGTTCAGGGACATTTCCCCGGGGATTATCGTGAAAGTTGATTCTAGAGATTTGCCTCCGTATCGACGATAAGCTGTCTCGCGATGGCGGCGTCGGGGGCGGCCCGCAGGGAGTCGAGAAAGCCCGCCGTGGCGAGGATCCGGCTGAGCCGGGCCAATGTGCGAAGGTGCCCCCGATCTTCCATCGAACAAATCAGAAAAAAGACATCGGTCAGCGGGGCGTCGCTGCCGAACGGAATGCCGGTGGTCGTAATGCCCAGGGCCAGACATGCCTGGGCGAGGATCTTGGGCATGGGGCGGCGGGGGTGCAATAGGGCCACGCCGTTCCCCAGGGCCGTCGAGTGCATTTCCTCGCGCGACCGGACCGCCTCGGTCATAGCGGCGGGGTCCCAGAGCCAGCCCGTGCGGCCGGCCAGCTCGACCATCCAGTCGAGGACCGACGCCCGCGTGCGGGCCGGCAGCGGAACGGCGATGGCCTCCAGGGGCAGCAGCTCGGAAATCTGGATATCCTGCTCCTCCGCGACGGGGGCGGACCGCTGGAGCACCCCCTCGACCTGGACCAGCTCCAGCCCGTCGGAGAGGCCGATCCGCCGCTCGAACCAGTGGTGGATGTCGGCCTTGGCGAACCGCCACTGGCCGGCGACCTTCCGGCCGGGCAGTTGGCCGCGGTCGGCCAGCCGGGCCACCTGCTGCGGATTCAGGTGGAGGTATCGGGCCAGTCCGGCAAGATCGAAGTCGCTGTGCGGCATAGCAGGTTCACCGCCGGCTGGGCGGCCACAAGGGCTAACGCAGCATTTGCCACAAGTCGCCGCAGAAGAAGTGGTCGATCGTTCGGATATGCGAGCTGAGCATCGGATCGCTGCACATATTGGGACGAATATCGCAGTAGTAGACGCCATCGAGGGCGTTCAGCTTGACAGTGTATACCTTGAAATGCCCGGGCAGAAACGTCGCGTTGATCCCGTAGACTTGATCCTTCTTCGTCTTTTTTCTCTGGACGTCGTTGAGGAATATGGCAAAGTGCGGAATCTCGGTATCGGTCAGGCGACTGTAGAGAAACTTGTCGATGAAGATCTTGTCGAGCCGATCCTTGCTCGACGTCTTCACCGATCCGATCGCCTTCAGTTCCTCCTCGGTGCGGAGAACGAGGTCGTGCTGATAACTCATCCTGAATTGCTCGACCCCATCCACGAGGACGGGAATGTTGACGACGCCGCTACGGCAGTCCACGCCCAATGTCTGAACCAGCAGGAGCATCAGCCTCTCAAAGAGATCGCCATTGATCTTGCGCGCCGTATTCGATTGGCCCGCGGGGAGGGCGTCCAAGGCCGCGCCAATCGACTGTTGAATCGTGTAGATGGACCTGCAAATGACTTGGCGGCTTTCGGAGTCCCTTATAGCGATATCGCGCGCATTGCGAAGGGTGTCCAAGAACCTCTTGCGCAGTGTGTCGGCGTTTTGCGAACTGTACATCAAGTGGGAATTGATGGGGCGCGTGACGTTGAAGTGTCCCTCCTGCTTATACTGAAAGAAACGGTAGTGGGACTCATTCTGCGAGACGATCACAGCCTGAAGGCCGTGTTCCAGGAACGTGAGGAATCGGGTGGAGAAGTCGAGGTAGTCGGAAAGCGCCGTGAAGTTCCCCTTGTCGGCCGCTCTATGCACCAGCTCTTTGAGTCTCATCGAATGCTTTCGCGTCGCTGAGCGGTCTTCCGATCAAGGTCGATCCAATCGGCGATGGAACGGGAGGGAACCTGCTCCAGTCGCGTTTGCGCCCAGGAGCAGTATTCGGCCTCCAGGTCGCAGCCCAGCCAGCGACGCCGCAGTTGCTCGGCACAAACCAGCGTGGTGCCGGAACCGGAAAATGGGTCGAGCACAACCTCGCCCTCGTTGGAAGATGCCAGGAGGATGCGCCGGATAAGCTCCTCCGGTTTTTGCGTCGGGTGTGGCGTCTTTTCGGGCATCCCGTTGCTGGTGACGGGAAGCTCGAACACATCCTTGGGCTTCGCACCGTGAGGATGCGGCTGCCAGTGCTCCTTTCCCGGTTTCCCACCGCGGTACTGACTCGACGCCGCCTGAGGATGAACCGGATACTTGACCGTGTGGTCGCCGTAGGGAATCCGGACGTCGTCAACGTTGAACGTGAATTCTTTGCCTTTTCGGTAGTGAAGCAGTGACTCGTGGGACCTCCCCCAATCCTTGGTGAGGTTCGCCTTGTTCTTGTAGAACCACACGAGCCACTTGCAGCGGGCGAAATACTTCGCGGCCGGACGCCGCAAATCCGCCAAAATCTCGGAAAAGCCGCAGATATACAGGCTTCCCGTCGGCTTCAGCGCGCGGGAAGCCGGCGCTATCCACCGCAGACACCATTCAATGTACGCATCGTGCGAGTCGAACTCATCCCAGTCCGCCTTTCCGATGCCGTACGGGGGGTCGGCGAAGATCAGATCGACCGACTCGGTTTCCAACTGTTGCAGCCATTGGATGCTGTCGCCGAGCCAAAGGGTGCCGTGAGGGTGCGAGTAGTAAAGTTGGGGGATCGCGGCAATCACCCTCGGCTCGTCGATCGCGTGCGCCGTGCCAACTGGTGGAAGGCTGTCTAGCAACGGCCGGCCAGGGTTCCGTTTGAGGAACTTATTCCCCACTTCAATCTTGGGCATTTGCGAGTTACTCCCAACGGATGACAACAAGTGTACATGCGAACGGCCCGTGCCCGCAAGGGGACCACTCGCTTTTTCATAACTGTTGACGCCATTTGAACTTTTGTCGAGCATCGAGCGGCAGAAGGCTGGCGGCTGTTTTCGGCGTCCCAGTCTGCGGATTTCCCCGACTTTGACTAGGCGCTGTCTCTCGGGCCGCCCCATGGTCGGAATTCCGGCTTGACAGGGGGCCGAAAAATAGGAGAATCCTGCCCCTGATGTTGTTGTGCCACTGCTTTGGAGAAGCAGTGCGACACTAGCCCGAAGCGCAAACGAGGGAGTGGTAGCGAGTTATCCTCGCTTGCGCGTCGGGCTGGTGTGTGCCCATGAAGGATTCGGGCCAACCGGGCGATTGTGTCCGCACCCTGAGGCAAGGAGGCCAAGGGCCGTGCAAGTCTGTTCCGCCGTAACACCCCGACTGAGCCTTCGGACTCTCCTGCCGCAGGCCGAGATCCTCGGCGCGGACGATATTCAGGTCGATCGTTGCGTATGCGATTCGCGGCTGGTGGGGCCCGGCGACCTGTTCGTTGCGATCCGCGGCTGCCAGCAGGACGGTCGGCAATTCATTCCCGACGCGGTCGCCCGCGGCGCCGCCGCAGTGCTTTGCCAGGAGGAGGCGATTTCCGAAGGGGACAGTCCCATTTTCGCTGCGCGAAAATCGGGACAGTCCCCCAAATTGTACCTGTCCCCTTTTCCTGACGTGCCCGTGTGCCTGGTGCCCAACGCCCGCGACGCCTATGGCCGCATCTGCCAGGGCCTGGCGGGCAACCCGAGCTTCCGGTTGAAAGTCATCGGCATTACGGGCACCAACGGCAAGACGACGACGAGCTGCCTGGTGGCCAGCGTGCTCAGGAAGGCGGCCTATCGCGTGGGTCTGTTGGGGACGCTGGGTTACTTCGACGGCGACGACGTCGAGCCGGCCACGCACACGACGCCGCCGGCCGCCCCGCTGGCCATGCTCCTGGCCCGAATGCTCGCCAACGAATGCTCCCACGCCGTCATGGAGATTTCCAGCCGCGCCCTGTCGCAGTCTCGCGTGGCGGGCATGCGGCTGGACGCGGCCTGCGTGACCAACGTCAGCCGCGACCACCTCGACGGCCACCCGACGATCCAGGACTACCGGCTCGCGAAGTCGAAGATATTCGACCACCTGGCCCCCGAGGGCTTTGCGGTGATCAATGCCGACGATCCGGTGGCCGCGGCCTATCTGCGGCGGCTGGACGGACCGGCCCTGAGCGTGGGCATCCACCGCCCGGCGGAGATCACGGCGACGCCCCTGGAGCAGTGCCCCAGCGAGCAGACGTTCCTCCTGACCGCCGGCAGCGAGACCGTGCCGGTCCGGACGCGAATGATCGGCGTCCATCACATTTACAACTGCCTGACGGCGGCGGCGGTGGGGCTGGCCTACGGGATCGACCTCGTGACGGTGGTCCGCGGGCTGGAGGCGATCGACTATGTGCCCGGCCGACTCGAGCGGATCGAGTGCGGCCAGCCGTTCGGCGTTTTTTTGGACTGGGCTCAAACGCCCGACGCCCTGGCCGCCTGCCTCGATGCCTTGCGCAAGGTAACGGCGGGACGATTGATCGCGGTGTTCGGGGCGAGCGGGGACCGCGACCGGCGGAAGCGGCCGCTGATGGGCCGGGCCGTCGAGAACGCCGCCGAGGTGGCCGTCTTGACCAGCGACAACCCCCGGAGCGAGGACCCCCAGGAAATCATCGCCCAGATCCTCGAGGGCTTCCAGCACCCGCAAAACGCCCGCGTGATCGCCGACCGCGCCGAGGCCGTCCGCTGGGCGCTGGCCGAGGCCCGGCCGGGCGACTGCGTGCTGCTGGCCGGCAGGGGACGCGAGGAGTGCCGGATCGGCGGCGACGAGCCTATCCCGCTGAGTGATCGCCAGATTGCCGAGGAGTGGCTGTACCAAAGGGATTTAGGGATTTAGGGATTTGACCGCTTGCGGCTTCGCACTCTTATGGAAACACCTCACGATCTGCAACGAGCCACCGGCGGACGCTTCCTCGGGGACGCCGCGGGAGCCAAGGGGCGCCCCGACGCAGCGACGCCGCTGGGCCGGATCGTCACCGACAGCCGGCAAGTCGAGCCGGGTGACGTCTTCTGGACCCTTCAGGGGCCGAATCACGACGGGATGGGATTCCTCGACGAAGCATTGAATCGCGGCGCCACGGGCGCCATCGTCGGCGCAGGGGCCGAAGCACAACTTGCCCCGGAAGGCGACCCGCAGGGTATCCGGTCCTCGTCGGGCGCCTGGCTGCTTGCAGTCGAGGACAAGTACCGCGCTTTGGTCCAATGGGCGGCCTGGAAGCGCGAGCGATTCACCGGCACGCTCGTGGCCGTGACCGGCAGCGTCGGCAAGACGGCCGCGCGGCAGATGATCCACACGGTCCTGGCCTCCCGGCTCACGGGAACGGCCAGTCCGAAGAACTTCAACAACCACTTCGGCGTTCCGCTGAGC
>JBEKCP010000080.1:0-13558 GCA_050014815.1 Thermoguttaceae bacterium
CCCGCAAGCCGCTCGTCTAACTTGCTCGGGAACTGCACTGCCTCCCGGTGGGCATCGTCTTCAACCTGCCCGAGAAGATCTGCGAGCAGCGGAACCGAGGACGCGAGGACCGCAGTTTCGGGCCCCATGTGATCCGGCAGCAGCGGTCGCAGTTGCGGCGGTCCCTTCGAGGGCTGAAGCGGGAGGGCTTTTCGCACGTTTTCATCTTCGAGACACCCGAGGAAGTCGAGGCGGCCACGATCCAGCGGGTTCCGCTCTGGAACGACAAGCGTGACGACCACGGGCCGTTCGACATCGTGGGCGATCTACACGGCTGTTGCGATGAACTCGAAACACTGCTTCAGAACCTCGGATACGAACGGGCTCAGCGGGATGGCGATGATCCGGTCTGGGGCGGCCGGTCGTACCGGCATCCAGCGGGCCGCAAGGCGGTGTTCCTGGGCGATATAGCGGATCGGGGACCACGGATTCTGGATGCGCTTCGGCTTGTTCGCAACATGGTCGCCGAGGGTTGCGCCTTGTGCGTGCCCGGCAACCATGACACGAAATTGCTGCGGAAGCTGACCGGGAGGAATGTGCAGATTGCGCATGGCCTCGCGGAGTCTCTGGCGGAAGTCGAGGCCCTGCCCGAAGAGATTCGCCAGAAGTTTACCCGAGAGGCGGCCGAGTTTCTCGACGAACTGGTCAGCCATTATGTCCTGGACGACGGCAAACTTGTGGTTGCCCACGCCGGCATGAAGGAGGAAATGCAGGGCCGCGGCTCGGGCAAGGTGCGGGAGTTCGCCCTCTATGGGGAGACGACGGGCGAAACCGACGAATTCGGCCTGCCGGTGCGCTACAACTGGGCAGCCGAATACCGTGGACGGGCCACCGTTGTCTACGGCCACACACCTGTTCCCGAACCCGAATGGCTCAACCGGACGACGAACATCGACACCGGCTGCGTCTTTGGTGGGAAGCTGACTGCACTGCGCTGGCCGGAGCGAGAGTTCGTGTCGGTGCCCGCCGCTCGCACCTACTGCGAGCCAGTCCGCCCATTCCTGCCCGCGGAGCAGGAAGCCTCCACCCTGACGAGCCAGCAAGTCCACGACGATCTCCTGGATGCGGAGGATGTGCTTGGAAAGCGGATCATCTCGACCCGGCTGCGATCCAGTGTGACGATCCGGGAAGAAAACGCCGTGGCCGCCCTGGAGATTATGAGCCGCTTCGCCGCCAATCCGAAGTGGCTGATCTACCTGCCGCCCACGATGTCACCGTGCGAAACGAGCGACCGGGAAGGTCTCCTTGAGTACCCGGCCGAGGCGTTCTCGTACTACCGGACCCACGGCGTATCGCAGGTGGTCTGCGAAGAGAAGCACATGGGCTCCCGTGCCGTTATTATCGTTTGCCGTACTGAAGAAGCGGCTCAGCAGCGTTTCGGGATCGTTGGCGGGGAGGCGGGCGTGGTCTGCACCCGCACCGGCCGCCGTTTCTTCGCGGACGGCGAGTTGGAGGCACGGTTGCTCGCCCGGATTCGAGCCGCTATGGATGCCAATGGCTTCTGGACGCAGTTCGGCACGGACTGGGCCTGCCTCGATTGCGAATTGATGCCGTGGTCGGTCAAAGCCCAGGAACTTCTTCGCTCGCAGTATGCCGCCGTGGGTGCTTCGGGGCGCGCGTCGTTGCCCAGGGCCGTTGCCGCGCTCCGGCAGGCGGCCGAGCGACTGGCCGGTCACGGGGAATCGCCAGCCAGCACTGGCCAGTCCTCCTACGCCTCGGATGTCGATGGCCTGCTCCGTCAATACGAGCGGCGTGGCGAGGCGATTGATCGGTTCGTTGCCGCCTATCGGCAGTATTGCTGGCCGGTCGAGTCTTTGGACGACCTAAGAGTGGCCCCTTTCCACATCATGGCGACGGAGGGCAAGGTTCACACCGACCAGAATCACGTCTGGCACATGGAGACGCTTGCCGCCATTTGCCGCCACGAGCCGGCGCTGCTGCTGACGACGCCGTTTCGGATCGTCGATCTTGCCGATCCCGACAGCGAGACAAAAGGGACCGAGTGGTGGCTCGAATTGACCGGCCGGGGCGGTGAAGGCATGGTGGTCAAGCCCTACCAATTCATCGCCACCGGCTCCAAAGGTCTCGTGCAACCGGCGGTGAAGTGCCGAGGCGGCGAATACCTGCGGATCATCTACGGGCCTGAGTACACGTTCCCCGAGAACCTCTCGCGCCTGCGGCAACGGGGCTTGGCCACCAAGCGATCTTTGGCCCTTCGAGAGTTCGCTCTTGGCATCGAGGGCCTCGAACGCTTCGTGCGTCAGGAACCGCTTCGCCGTGTCCACGAGTGTGTCTTCGGCGTCCTGGCCTTGGAGAGCGAGCCGGTCGATCCGAGATTGTAAAGAAGGGGCGAAGCCTGGCAAGCGACACATGGTCCGTTAGTTTGCAATTCCTGCCCGTTGGCGGACAATAGGCTCCATGATCGCCAAAGACCTCCAATCACGCCTGCGTTCCCTCGGGAATTCCAAAGACGCCGCCTTCCTGGCCGGATTCTTCAAGACCGGGCCTGGGCAATACGGCGAGGGCGACACTTTCATTGGGGTGCGGGTTCCCGTGATCCGCAAGGTCGCCAGGGGATTCCAGGAGTTACAAGTGCCCGAAGTGAAGTGCCTACTCCACTCCCCGATCCACGAAGAGCGGCTGGCTGCCCTGGCGATCCTCGTTATGCAGGCAACCAAGGCCGACGCCAGGACCCGGAAGCAAATATACGACCTGTACCTCGCCAACACGCGGCACATCAACAACTGGGACTTGGTGGACCTTTCGGCTCCGCAGGTCGTTGGGGCTTACCTTGCTGACAAAAGCCATAAGCCGCTCTATCAACTTGCCAAGTCGTCATGGCTTTGGGATCGACGGATCAGCATCCTGGCGACCTTCCATTTCATCCGTATCGGGGAGTTCGGTGATACGGTCAAGATTGCAGAACTCTTGCTGGCCGACCGCGAAGACCTGATTCACAAAGCGGTCGGCTGGATGCTTCGGGAAGCCGGCAAGCGAAACGTGGCGGTGCTGGAGGACTTCCTCAAACGGCACTACCGGGTGATGCCGAGGACGATGCTTCGCTACGCCATCGAGAAATTCCCGGAGAAGAAGCGACAGGCGTTTCTCAATCGTGTTTGATCGAGAGGTTCCAATGGCCGAATTGAGCTATGCGGTCGTCTTCGTTACCGATATGAATCGGTCGATTGCCTTTTACCGAAACGTGTTCGGGCTCGCCATCCGGCACCAATCGCACAAGTGGACCGAATTCGCGACGCCCGGTGTCACCTTGGCCTTGCAACAGAGGGATGCACCACCGAGCGGAGCTTGCGCCGTCAGCATGGCCGGTCAGCCCAGGCATCTCTGCCCGAGGGACGACTTCAGTTGCTTGGCAAGGCCGGTGGTTTCCGCGGCTTGGCAGGCTCCTTTCTGCGCCCGCCTATCGTCTGGCAGCAGGACGGGCGGCTGCTAACCAGCGACCATGAAGCTGCGTGGGAACTGTTCGCGGACCGCTTCGGCGCGGTACTGATGCGGGTTGAAGTAAATGAAGTTCCGAAAGCCAACAGCAATGTCAAGGTCGGCCGGGCCGGTGAAGTGACATGGGGCGGCCAAGCCGGTCGGTTCGGCGAACTGGTGGCGGCAACCAGTCTCGCGGCTAGTGCCAAGACGCTGGCGGTGGCCACGGCCGCATCGCACTACATCTATCTGTTGGCAATCGCGGACGCAGTAGCGGGCCAAGGGGAGTCACTTGAGCGAGCATCGTGAAAGCACCGGCACCCTGAAGACCTTGGCGGCGAACTGGCTCGCTGTTTGGCCACAAGCTCTGGAGCGATGGAACCGCTATGTGCAACTCAGTGAGCCGCGATGGTGCTTCACCGCAGAGGAAGAGGCCCGAGAGGAACTGACCGGCAGTTTCGCCATGATCCGGCTGGTCGATCATGCCGTTGTGGTGAGCCTCCGACAGATCGCCGAACGGGGGCTGGAGTCTTTCGCAATGGAGATTCTGGCCCACGAGATCGGGCATCACGTCTTCTGTCCGGCCGACTTGACAGATAACGCCCGTTTGTTGGCACGAATGCGCGCCGACCTGCCGACGAAGGAGCACTTGGCACCCTTCATCGCCAATCTCTACACCGACCTAATGATTAACGACCGCTTGCAGCGTCTTGCACGGTTGAACGTCTCGGGTGTCTATCTCCGGCTTGCTTCCAAGGGCACCGACCGGATGTGGACGCTGTACATGCGGATTTACGAATGGCTCTGGAACCTGCCACGGGCTGCGTTGGCTCTGGGAACATTGGATCAGCACCTTGATTACGATGCCCAACTCGGGGCCCGTTTGACCCGCACCTATGCCAAAGATTGGCTGGAAGGGGCGGGCCGCTTCGCTGTCCTGTGCCTCTCCTATTTGCTGGAGGATGATGCCAAAGCGATGCAAGGGATCATAGGGCCGTGGCTGGACACGACTGCCGCCGGCAAGGGTGGAATCCCGGAGGGGCTATACGGTTCTGCACCTGACGATTTGCCGCACGACCAGCCGATCGACCTTTATCTTGGCGTGGACTGCTCGGGGTCCATGAAGAACCCGGCCCTCGGTCTCTCGTATCCGGTTCTCGCGGGAACCATCATCGCGCTGTCTGCTCTTCGGGCAGGTTCGCACGTCATGGTGGTTCTGTCTGGGGAACCGGGCAAGACCGTCTCCACCGAGGGTTTCATTCGCGACGAGCGAGAAATCCTCAAGGTCCTGACAGGCTATTTGGGAACGGGCTATACGTTTGGCGTCCACCGCCTGCACGAGCCGTTCTCTTCGAGAACGATCGCCGAGCGCCCGGTCCATATCCTCATTGTGACTGACAATGACATCTTCAATCTTCTCGACGCCGTTGTGGCCGGTCAATTAGGCTGGGATGTTGCCCGAGAGGCGGTTGCCAAAGCTCGCGGCGGCGCTACTTATGTACTGGAGATACCGGAACGCATGCGCGGCCTGCGGCAGTCCTTTGTGTCGCGCGAAGAGCGGATGCAGACTGATGGCTGGCGCGTCCAGCACGTGACCTCGATGGAGGAACTCTTAGACTTTGCCCGACGTTTCAGCCAAGCAGCTTATGGCAAGAGGCCGACCAAGCCCATGACGCAAGACACTCGATCAGAAGGATAGCCATGCAGCAAGAAGGTCCGCTACTGGAACGATTGACTCGCCGGCTGAGCGAATGCCCGGAGGAGTTCCTGCTGCCGCCGATGACCGTCGCGGGCGGAACGATCCATGTCGCCGCGCTGGTGGCGGATCATCTGCGCAAGATCGGGATGCAGCCGGATGTGCCCGCAATCCAGGAGCGGTTCGGCCCGGCGGTGGTTGGCTGGCGACAGGACGGGAACTGGCTAAGAATGGTCGCGATTGGCGTGTGGTTGCTCGAAGAGGATTGGTTCCTTGCTCGCCCCGACCTCGCGGTCCACGTGCGACAATTCTGGGAAGCTGGATTACAGGCCCTTTCTCGGGTGGTGGATGCAAAGACGGTGGTGGCCGATCCAGACCGCCGCGAAGAGTTTGCGCGATTGTGCCTGAAACACCTGGGCCTGCGCCCGGCCGGGGAGACCATCGAGTACGCAACCGATCGGCTGGGGACGCTTGACAGCGTTGAACGGGTTCGGGTGGTTCGTGAGATGCGGCCAGCGGAGGCCAGGGCACGTCAGGTCCGTGAGGCGCTGGCCAAGCAGGCAGCCCAAGCGGCAGCCGCCAAGGCATCCCGAGAGTAAGAGGAGCCAACCCATGTCCAAACCGCCTGACCCTCTGGACACCCTTCGGTTCCACAACCCATTGATTACGCCGCGCGGGATACAACTCGTCAACGACCTCAAGCAGAATCCGCACGCGCCGCGTTTTAATCATGTGGCCGGTGATCGCCTCTTCGCCAACGATCTGGACGCAATCGACGCATACCGGGCGTCTCTGGCTGCCGCGCGTGTTCCAATGGACAAATGCCCTCCGCAGGACATGCTGCTGCGGATTGAACAGGCGATCCGGCAAGTTCCGCTGTTCCGGCAGCAGGTTTCGGCAGACCTCGACCTTGCGCGCGATTGGGAGCACATTCCCACAACATCGCGCGAGGACATCGCCGTGCGGCCGGAAATGCTTGTCCCCGACGACGCCGACGTGGAGCAACTGATCGTCTACCGCACGGCCGGCACTACGGGACACGCACTCTTGGTTCCACACCATCCGCGTGCCGCCGCATGTTACCAACCATTGCTGGAACACGCGATGGGCCTTTATGGCATCCACATTGATTTTGATCCGGCTGAGGTAGCTTGCTTTCTGGTCGGTGCCCAAGCACGCACAGTCACCTACCCGACCGTACTATCAGCATGGAATGGGGCCGGGTTTGCGAAGCTCAATTTGCGTGAACACGAATGGCCCGCCGCCGAGAGTCCAGCCCGCTATTTCGCGGCCTTCAGACCCCGGTTGCTGACCGGTGATCCGATCTCGTATGCCGAAATGCTTCGGATGGGGATCGAGGGGCGGCCCGAAGCGATGTTCTCCACGGCAGTTGCCATGAGCCACAATCTCAAGTCCCGCCTGGAACAGGTTTATTCGTGCCCGGTCATCGACCTGTACTCACTTACCGAGACCGGCCCGATTGCCTGCTGGGACCCCGGTGGTGACGGCTAGCCGAGTGGCCCCGATCAGTCGCCTGGATGGAGCGGATTGGGGAAGAGTTGTCGGCTGCCCGGACTGCCGGCACCGCGAAGAGGCCACCGAGACTCCCCGTCGTGCCTCTGCTTGCGCGTAATCTGTTGCTCATCGCCGTAGTGCTGTTCCACGGTTTCCGAAGGCTCTTGCCGCCCTATTGACCAGCCTGCGGCCAAGCGTCAAGACTTCGTAGGGCGTGGAAGCCGTCGCCGACATTCACCGATTGGCCGCGGGACATACAACGCTAATTGGTGTCACGCGGGGATGAACAACCGACGGCGATCAGGTCAGCGAGGGCACGATCGGATAGTTCGACTACGGCGTCACATCGTAGCTCCAATTGGAACGTGCCGGCCCAATTCGCGGCGGCAACGGCCTCTGCAAATTCCATGACTTCGGCGTCGAGTTGATGTGACGCAGCGAATATGCAGTCATCATAGAAAACGATGTGCTCGAAGCCGGCCTGGGCACACGAACGGACTTCCTGCGTTATGCGCGCGGGCGACAGATGACGCACTTGCGTCCCGCTCGACAAAGGGGCTGCACAGAAAGCACAACTGTACGGGCATCCCCGCGAAAGAAAGGATGCGGTCGCGCGGCCTGCCCCAACAAGGCGTCGAGCGGATGGACGATATGAATCTCCAAGCAGGTCCCGAGCGGGCAACGGTAGGAGATCGACATCCAAGTGACGGTACGGTGTGGGGTCCTGTTGATTGTTGCCGCTGGTCGCGCCTTCCAGATGGACAGTGTTTCCATTCCGCAGCGACCTCCATAGGCCGGCGATTGGCTCCTCTCCGTCACCGGCAATAAGGAAATCAGCCTGGAGAAATGTCTGGTTCACTGCGCCAATACCAGGTGCAGCGCAAAGAGGCCCACCCAACACGACCGGTGAATTGCTAGTGCCCCGACAAGCTGAGACAAGGTGACGTGTAGATTGAAGTGTGGCGGTGACGAGTGGACCAATTCCGATCAGGATCGGGAGTCCCGGTGACATCTGGCGTAAGATGTCGCGCAAAGCCCCAGCAGCATTTTCTGAATCTGAGAGGCTGTATTGCGGGAACCGGGCGGCCAAGTCCAAAATGCGGGGCGTCGCTCCCCGTGTCCTCAGTGCTGACGCCTAGTAACACAGCCCAATTGGCGGAACGAGCCCGCCACCCCGCCGCATCGGGTAGGGTGGATTCACCAAGAGCACATCGCATGTCTCCCACTGGGAAGTGTTCTGGTTCTCAGCCATTTTGGAGTCACATCCCGGTCTGTCTCCGGTCTATTGCCCATGCCGATTCAGCCACCGGAAGCCGCCTATGCTCAGGGACGCAAAGGCTTCAGTCTAAATATGTTACGGCGTAGGAAGTCCCAGCCTGCGGGCGGCCAACGTCGTGCCGTGCGCACCCGAGTTAGATCATACCAAGATGGGTCAGTCATCGCCAGCAGGCTGTGCGACGAAGCGAGCCAATGGAACACGAATTGTCCTGCCCGGGACCGCGGAATGGGCTTTCTCCACGAACCACGGAGCCTTCATGTTCTCAATAGAGTAGTATTCGCTATAGAAGAAGTCAATAGCCTCCCCTGCTTGTATGTCCAGAAGACAATGGTATGCTAAGGCAGATTGCGATATAGCCCCTTCTGCCGACAGTTGCATCCGCGGGATTACCGCAGAGGGGTCAAGCATGTAACTCCTTGTGACAAAATCACTTGTGAATCCGTGAATCTGGCGGAAGCAGGAAAGCAGAATCGCCAGTTTCCTGTGGCGCTGACGTTCAGCGAGCGGTTCGTCGCGTCTGCCCGGTACGTGGGTTCATGCAGAGGGTGATCCGATGGCGTCCGTTGGAGAACGAATCAAGAAGCGGCGCAACGAACTTGGCTGGACCCAAGACGTGCTGGCCCAGAAGGCTGGGATCAGCAAGAGCTTCCTGTCCGACTTGGAAAATGGGAAACGGAATGTCGGGGCAGATACCCTCTATGACATCGCCCGCGTCTTGAGCCTCAGCCTCGACTACTTGATGACGGGTAAGGAGGGCGAGACCGAGCCTCCCAGCGAAGTCCAGATTCCCGCCTCGCTTGCGACGTTCGCCGCTAGGGCTGGCATTTCCTTCCGGCAGGCGCTAACCCTGCTGGAAATGCAGCAACAGATCGTCGCCCACCGCAGTAGCACCAAAAAGGGAACTCTGGACAAGGTAGATTGGCAGAAGTTCTACGAAGCCGTCAAGGATTTTCTGCAATGACTTCCGAGAGCATCCTGAATCGGCTTTCCGAGGGCACGGTCCTTGAAGGCCCGCACTGGACCGAGCCGGTCAGGGTGCTGACCGCCAAGGCCCGCGGCAGCCAAATCGAGGTCCAGGCGGTCGGGCTGAACACGAAGCGCCTCTGGACCAAGCTGCTCAAGGCCGAGGACTTCGACACGGTAATCAAGTTGACCTTGGCGGGGCAACTGGCGGCGCTCGACGGCAATCCCACCTACTTCCGGCTCGCCGCCGAGGCCCATCGCGTTCGCTTGGCGTACCAGTACGACCCGCATTTCGCCGTCTCGGTCTCCCAGGTCGATCCGCTCCCGCACCAGATGGATGCCGTCTACGGCTACCTGCTCACGCAGCCCCGCATCCGGTTCCTGATTGCCGACGATCCTGGGGCCGGCAAGACCATCATGGCCGGGCTGACGACCAAGGAACTGAAGTTCCGGGGCCTGGTCGAACGGACGCTCATCATCACGCCGGCCAACCTGACCGATCAGTGGCGGCGCGAATTGCACGACAAGTTCGGCGAAACCTTCACGGTGGTCAACCGGGGCACCGTCGCCGCGGCCTACGGGCGGAACGTCTGGGAAGACAACCCGCAGTGCATCACGTCCATCGACTTCCTGGCCCGGCAGGACGACATCCTGAACCTGCTCCGCGACGTGCGGTGGGATTTGGTCATCGTGGACGAAGCCCACAAGATGGCCGCTTACAAGTACGGGAACAAGATCGACAAGACGGCGCGGTACGAGTTGGGCGAGTTCCTCCGTGACCGAACCGACCATTTCCTTTTCCTGACGGCCACGCCGCACAAGGGCGACCCGGACAACTTCGCCCTGCTGCTGCAACTCCTCGACCGCGATCTGTACGTCACCGGCAACATCCTGGCCGAGGCGAGCGCCCACAACGAGAACCGCATTATGATCCGCCGGCTCAAGGAGGACATGCGGAAGTTCGACGGCTCGCCCTGTTTCCCGCCCCGGCACGTCAAGACGCTCTCCTACCGCCTCAGCCAGGAAGAATTGGCCCTGTACGATGCCGTCACCGAGTACGTCCAGAACAACTTCCAGCGGGCGATGGCAGCCGAAAACCGGAACGTCGGCCTTGCCCTCACCGTTCTCCAGCGCCGGCTGGCATCCAGCCTTGCCGCAATCCGCATGTCCCTGGAACGTCGCCTGAAACGGCTCCGTGACCTTCGCAAATTGGGCAAGATCAAACAGGAATATGGCGAGATTCCTGAAGACCTGGACGATCTGGCCGAGGCCGACCGCTGGCGGTTCGAGGACGAGGTGGTCGAGCGGCTCACGATGGCCGAGAACATGGCCGAGTTGGAAGCCGAGATCGAGGAGTTGGACCGGCTCGTCCGGCTGGCCAAGCACACGGAGAAGAACGTCGCCGAAACCAAGTTCGAGGAACTCCGCAGCGTCATTTCCGAGCACCTGTCCGGCCGTGCCGTGCGGCTCCTGGTCTTCACCGAGCACAAGGACACCCTGGACTTTCTGGTTGGCAGGCTCACCAACCTCGGGTTCCACTGCTGCACGATCCACGGTGGCATGTCGCTGGAAAAGCGCATCGACGCCGAGCGGGAGTTCTTCGAGGTCCGGCCCTCGGTCCTGGTGGCCACGGAAGCGGCGGGCGAAGGCATCAACCTTCAGTTCTGCTCGCTCATGGTCAACTACGACATCCCGTGGAACCCAAACCGCCTGGAACAGCGGATGGGCCGTATCCATCGGTACGGCCAGCAGCAGGAGGCCATGATCTTCAACCTCGTGGCCGAAAACACCCGCGAAGGCGAGGTCATGCAATGCCTGCTGCGGAAGTTGGAGGACATGCGGCGGGCACTGGGCAGCGACCGGGTGTACGACGTGATCGGCGAAATCGTTCCGGCCCCCAAGTTCGACGCCCTGATGAGGGACTGGCTCTCGCGCCGCAAGACGATGGCCGAGATTCTGGCCGAGATCGACCTCTCGACCGACGAAGAGCAGGTGGCCCGCATCCGCGGCGACATGCAGGACCAGTCGCTCGGCTCCCGCTACATTGACATGAGCAAGCTGCTGGCCGACCAGCAGCAGAGCAAAGAGCACCGGCTGATGCCGGAGTACATCGAGAAGTTCTTTACCGAGGCGTACCGCTCGTTCGGCGGCACCATCACGCCCGTCAAGGACAAGAAAGGCATCTGGTCCATCGGTCGTGTTCCGCCCGACTTGCGGAAGCTGCCCGGCCACATCGAGCGTCGTTGCGGCAAGATCGGCACCGCCTATCCGCAGATTACCTTCGACAAGGAACGGGTGGTGGGCTACTCCGACCTCGAATTCGTCGGCCCCGGCCACCCGCTCTTCGAGGGCATCGTGGAGCGGGTGTTGACCGAGTACGGCCCGTCACTCCGTCAGGGGGCGTGTTTCTTCAACGCCGACGCCACGGAGCCCACGATCCTCTGGCTCTTGAAGTGCGGCGTCGAAGACGGCCGCGGGCAGGCGGTCGGCGAGCGGCTCTTTGCGATCCACTGGTCGGCCGAGCGGTTCCGCAAGAGCCAGCCCTATGCCCTGCTCGACCTCAAGACGCCCGAGGGCGGCCCGGAAGTGGTTCAGCCGATCCGCCAGGCGGCCACCGACCAGGATCGCGTCATCGACTGGTCGCTCGACGAGGTAACGCCCGAATACTTCGGCGAGATCAAGGAACGCCGGACCAGGGAACTGGGCATCAAGGAGAAGTACGTCCGCAAGTCGCTCCAATTTCTTATCAGCCAATCGAACAAGAAGATCGCCAAGTATGACAGCCAGTTGCGGCAGATGCGGATGGACGACGACCCGGCGCGGCTCAACATCCAGGGCAACCGCGCCAAGGAAGAGGCCCGGAAGGCCGAGCTTTCCCAGCGGCTCAAGGATCGACTGGCCGAGATCGAGCAGGAAAAGCACCTGTCGGAAAAGCCGCCGGAAATCCTGGGCGTGGCGGTCATCCTGCCGTCGCCGCGGGAAGTCGTAGCCTCGGTCGAGGGCATGGAACGCGACCCAGAAGTGGAGGCGATCGCCGTCGAGGCAGCGAAGCATTACGAGACCACCGACGGCCGCAAGCCGGTTTCCGTCGAGGAGGAGAACTGCGGCTGGGATATTACGTCGCTGTGCGACGGGCAGGTTGCCCGGTACATTGAGGTCAAGGGCCGGGCCGGCGTCGGCGGCGTGGCGCTGACGCCCAACGAATGGATCAAGGCCCAGCGGTTCGGCAAGGACTATTGGCTGTACGTGGTGGTCAACTGCAAGAGCAAGCCCGAACTCCACCTGATCCAAGACCCGGCCGCAAAGCTGAACCCCAAGGAAGAGGTCAGCGTGGTGCGGTACATGGTGGGCCAGGCGGAGTGGAAACGAGCATCACAGGCTTAGGAACAAGATCATGCCACGACACGCAATCGGTGACAGCACAATCTTCTATGACATCGGTGAAGGCAAGAAGGACCTCGCTGAGATTATTCGGCCTGGTGAGCAGTTGCACTATTCACCAGTGACCATCGTAGAGATTGCCGCCAAGGTCACGGAGAAGACTTTCCCAAAGTGCAAAGCCGCGGCTAAGGCGATCATTGACAGCGGTGCCAAGCTGCTACTTGATACACAATCGCATTTGACCCGACTGTTCGGCTTCGAGCTTGCTAAAGACCCTTTTGATTGGTCAAACGCCGTGAAGGCGATCGTTCAGGCCCCAACTGTTGCCGCGCTGGCGAGTGGTGTCATAGATCGCCACGAGATGGTGCGGCGTCGAGTCATCATCTCGGAGGCTCTTCATTGGCGGGAAACCACCTATGAAATGTGGCATGACGAACTGATTGTCCTTATGCGCGACAAGATTCCGACATTCGGTGCGTGGTGGGATGCTTTGCCCGAGCGCCGCAGCAAGAAAGTCCCCAAGATCAAGAAGAAAGAGCAAGAATCTGTTCTCAAGGACTTGCGTTCAAAGTCGTTGTTGGGCGAATTGATCCTTGCCTGCCACACTCGGTCTTTTTACGGCGCAGTGAAGCCCGATGTCGAGAACCTGCCGCCGGAACTCATCGCGCACTTGCACGACGCAATCGACAATATCGACTGCTACTGCAAGACGTACATTGAGTATGTCATTCGACTCCTGACGGAGGGGATGTTGCCGGAACCTAATGACGGGGGCGATTTGGAATTGTTCTTGTACTTGACGGACGACGACCACGTTCTGGTGACTTCGGATAAGCGATGGCTTAGACTCGCCGACCGGGCCGGCTACAAGCATCGTGTGCGCAAGGTGTGAACATGGCATCCTGGCAAGAAGCCTTTTTCGAGAGGCTGGTAGAGGCGTCACGGCAGACGGGGGATGCCCGGCTGGCGACGGCCACGCTCCGCCCACGCAAGAAGATTGCCAGTTACGAGCACCCGCAATGCCAGCGGGTCGAGTGCTGCTTCGGCGGCAACCAGGTCAGCGGCAACGAGAATTCCAGGATGCTGGTGGTCGAGTGCGAGCCCAGGCGGGGGACCGAGATCGACGAGTCGTGCCTCCGCAAGGAACTGGCCGGGGCTGGCGGCGAGATGCGTGTAAACGGCGCAACGCTCGTCGTCCAGTACCAGTGGGGCTACGGCCGCGAGACGCCGTTCCCCGTTCACGACGGGCA
>JBEKCP010000081.1:0-13557 GCA_050014815.1 Thermoguttaceae bacterium
AGTACATGGCCCCGTACCGCGTCATCGCAGCGACCCTCGCGTCCAACCCTGATCTGTTGGCCCGCTACCGCGCGGTCAACGCCTTCTACGGCCGGCTCACCAATCCGCTGGCGTGCCTGCCGGCCGACGCGCTTATCGGCGCGGGCGATCTCGGCGCGCTGGCCAGGCGGCATGGCGTCCGCCGCGCCGCGGCGGCGGTCCTGCCCCCCTCCACCAGCCGCGAGACGGAACTGTTCGATCGCCTCTTTCCCCAGGGCGTCCCCGCTGGGGCGGACCTCATGGCCACGCTGATCCGCCGCATCCGCTCGGGCGAAGTGGACCTGAAGCCGGGCGACAAGGATGGCTGGTATCAGTACCAGGTCTACGCCTTGGAAACGCTGCTCCTGCCCACGCGCGGCCAGGAGCGCGACAAGCTCCTGCTGACGGCGAGCTACAAGAAGCGCCTGGTCGAGGCGTTCAAGGCCCTGGTAACCAAGCGGCGCGAGACGCACGTGCGGCAACTAAAAAAGACCGAGACAAAGGCGGCGCCGCCTTCCTTGGAATTCGGAGCAGTCCGGCCGCGGCTGCGGATCGAGCCTTGCCCGACCTTCTACCTCCGCACCGCCCGCGCCTACGCCTTCCTGCAAGACTTCCTGCTGGCGGCGGCGGGGAAAGACCGGCTGGCCACGCTCCACGGGCTGAAGCAGGGCGGCTTCCGCGGGGGGGCGTTGGCCGGCGAATTGGACGGCATCCGCCTGCGGTTCTACGGCTTCTACCTGGTCGCGTGCGAAGACATCGGCATGAAGCCCCAGTTGCTCGCCGACGAGCCGCTCGACCAGAAAGCGGCACAGGCGGCGGCGTTGGGGTGGCTCAAGGACCTGGAGCAGAATCCCGACCTGGCCTGCGACACGCGGGTGGCCGTGCCGATTTATGTAGACTATGTCGCCCGCAGGACGCGGCTCTGGGCCACGCTGGGGGTCCGCCTGGCCCGGCTGGAGGCCGGGTACGCCCGGCCGCCCAAAGTTCGGCCGAAAGGGTATGGCGGCGCGTGGAAGGAAGTGGAAGGCTACCAACTCGCCGGGTCGCAGTACGTGATCCCCGTCGACGAGTTCGCCGAGATCGAGCTTCCCGGCCTGCGAACCCTGACCCGCCAGGAACTGCGGGCCGCATGCGACCGGCACAAGACCAAGGAAGAGATCGTCAAGGCCCTCACGGGTACACGCTAATCCTGGAGTTCCGCACGGAGCCTGTCGTAGAGGGGGCGCTGCGGGGGGTCGAGCATCGCGCGCTTGAGGTTCTTGGCCTCGGCAGCCCTCATGGCTTCCACGGCCTCGGCCTTCCTCCCCGCCAGAAGATAGGCCCGCGCCTGGAGGAATAATCGCTGCGGCGTGGCCTCGCCGGCGACGGCTGCTTCGAGGTCCTTTAGGGCCTTGTCCGGCTGTTCCATGGCGAGGTAGACCGTGGCCTCCGAGTCGAGCAAGTCCGGGACGGGGCCGGCAAGGCGGATGGCTTGCCCGATCTTTTGCAGCGCCTCGTCGAGGCGGCTCCCCTTCCCCTGGTACGCCAGCAGCAGGCTGAGATTGTTCAGGGCCTTGACGTTCTCGGGATCGGTCGCAAGGATAGCGCGATAGCGTGCATCGGCCGCCGGATAGTTCTGCTGCACCAGGGCGGAGTCGGCCAGGGCGAGGAGGAGCACCAGCGGGCGATGGAACTGCTTCAAGGCGTCCTTGAGAATACGGTCCAATTGCGCGAATTCCGCCTCGGTGGGAGTCCCCTGGTACGTGATCGCCGCGGCGACCGCCGCCAAGTCTCTCGCCGCCGCGGTCTTCCAGGATTGCGAGATCAGCTCCAGCGCCTCCCGCGTCCGCCCTTGGCGCGCGAGGAAGACGGCCAGCACGGACTCCTGGTCCGGTTGCTGCTCGATGTACGATCGCAGCAGGGCCTCCGCCTTCTGGGTGAACAATTTCGCCGTGTCGTCCTGCCGCGACTCGACCAGCTTCTGGGCGCACCGCTCGGCGATGCGGGCCGCCAAGAGCCGCCGCGCGATCCGGTCGGCCGGCTCCACGCCCGCACGATCAACATACGCGGTCAAGAGGTTCAATGCCTTGGGGTACTCCTTGCCAGCCACAAAGAATTCGGCGCGGAGCTTGACGGAGTTGAACTCGTCGGGCGCCAATTGCTCGAGTCGATTCAGGAATGCGTCGGCGTCGCCGGTATCGCCGTGCCGGAGCAGGGCATTGACGTGGAACACGAGATAGCTGGAGTCGGGGTCGCGCGAGGCGAACACCTCGCGCATCATGTTGTTGTACTTCGTCCACTCCCCTTGCCGCAGGTAGAGCTGCGCCAGCACGAAGCGGTCCTCTGTCTTGACCGGTCCGCCGCTCTGCATCAACCCCTCCAAGGTCCAGATGGCCTCCTGGATCCGGTCGCGGCGGGGGTCGTCTAACAGGAGTTGGGCCTTGATGTGGCGGTCGTCGGGCGATCCGCCGCCAATCGCCATGTTCTGGTCGATCAGCCGCAGGGCTTCGGTCAGGTTCTGGAAGCCACCGCGGTTCATCAGGATGGCCGCGATCATCCGCCGCGCCCAGACCGCGTTGGCCTCCGTGGTTTCCTTGTCGGCCCCCGCGGCTTCCCGGGCGCCTTTCACGAGCCGACCCAGGAGCGGCTCCGCGGCGGCCGCTTTCCCGCTGCGGAGGTAGAAGTCGGCCAACTCGCGGATGGCGGCCGACTTGTCGGGCGCGGCTGCCAGGGCCTCCTGGTATCCCCGCGCCGCGTTTTCCATGTCGCCGACGGCCTCGTAGCAGCGGGCCATGGCCGCGGGGGGCGTCCCCGGCGGTATTTTCTCCTTGGCCTGCGAGACCGCCTCCCGGGCCCTCTCCTTCTGGCCGGCGGCGGCCAGCAGTTGGACCAGGGCGATCCAGGTGTCGATGGAGTGGTCGTTCAGCGCCAGGGCCTGGCGGAGCGCCTTCTCCGCCCGCCCCTGGAGTTCGCCAGCCAGCTCCGGCCGGTTCTCCGTCTTGGCGCGGCCGGCGATGGCCGCGAGCGTCCGGCCGAACCAGAGGTGGTCCAGGTACTTCTCGGAGTCCTGGTCGTAGGCCGACTCGGCCGAATCGACGGCCTCGTCGAGCGTCCCGGACATGAGGCAGACATACGCCTCGCGTTGCTTCAGGTCCTGGGGAAGCTGCGTTTGACCTTCCTCCAGGCCGCGGAAGAGCATTTTGGCCTCGGCCCAGCGCTGCTTCTTCTCGAGCAGTTCCACGGCGCGGCGGATGATTGTCGGATCGTGCTCGCCGAGGCGAATCGCCTCCAGGTACATATCGATCATCTGGTTCTCTTTCCCTTGCATCTCGTAGACGCGGGCGGCCAAGAGCGGCAGCGGCGGCCAAGTGGGCCGCATTTCCCGGGCCCGCTCGATGTAGCCCATCGCCTGGGCCAGAAGCTCCGGGTCCTTGTCCTTGGCCTTGATGGTCAACCGCACCGCCTGGCCGTAAAGCCACAGCGGTCCGCGGCCGCCGGAAGCCTCCATTTCATCGAGCACCCGGTCCAAATCGGCCGTCATTGCCGCAACGTCGGCGTACTCCCGCGACCGGATGATCAGCTCGAACAGCAGGTAGCGGATGCGGACGTTGTTGGGCTCCTTCTCCGCGACTCGTTGGCAAAGCCCCTTGGCTGTGGCGTAATCGTTGGCCTGGACCGAGTAGGCGATCAGGCTGTTCCAGAGCTGCGCGCAGTCGTTGATGGAGAACCTGTCCAGGTTCTCCTCGGCCAGTTTCCGGAGTTCGCGGGCAGCGCTGTTGCCGTAGCGCCGGAGCAGGTAATGGGCGCGGGCGATCCGCAACTGCACGCTGTCGCCGAACTTGTCCTCGGCCTCCTGAAGGTGCTTTTTCGCCATCTCAATTTTCTGTTGCTTCTCGTAGAGCACGGCCAGCGCGATCCAGAATTCGACGTGGTCCGGCGCCGCCTTGCAGAGGTCGCGAAGCAACTGTTCGGCACCTTTCACATCGCCCCTGGCGATCATGACCTCGGTGCGCAGGAGGGGGATCTGGCTGGAGGCGGGCGCCGCCTTACCGGCGTCGGCAAGGACGCGTTCCACGCGGTTCCAATCGCGCTCCGCCGGGGGCAATCGGAGGTTCTGGAGGACCATGGTGCGGGCCAAAGGCAGCAGGACCTCCTCGTCGGTCCTGCCGGCCCGGATCGCCTGGCGGTACTCATCGATGGCCTCGCTGAAGCGGCCGGCGTTGACGTAGATTTGAGCGATGCCGTCGCGGGCGGGGAAATACGTGGGGTCGATCGCCACGGCCCGGCGATACGCCGCCAACTCTTGCTCGATATTGCCCGACTGCGCGTAGCATTGCCCGATCCAGTAGTCTACCTGCTTGAGCGTGTTCGGGTCCTGGCGCCTTTCGGTCAGATCGGGGCGGATGGCCTCGAAGCCGGCCAGGGCGGCGGTCCAGTGCCCGTGGCTCATTTCGATGCGGGCCTCCAGGCATCGGACGGCCGTCGGGTTGTGGCCCAGCCGCTTCAGTTCGCCGACGATCTTCTGGGCCTCCGGCGTTTTTCCGCTCTCGACGTGCAGATTGGCGACGTGCCAGAGAAGGTCGAAGTAGCCCGGCGTGCCGGCGGTCTTCTGGAGACCCCGTTGGAGCGCCGCCATCGCCTCGTCGCGGTGGCCGCTCCGTGCCTTAGTTTGGGCCAACAGGAAGTATCCCGACGGCCCGTGTTCGGAGACGCGGATGGCCCGCTCCGCGTATTCCGCGGCCTCGTCGAATTGCTGCCTCTCCACGGCACACCAGCCGGCCAACATAAGCCCCTGGAAGTCATTGGGCGCCAGTCGAACGACCTTTTGGGCTTGCTGGCTCGCGTCGTCGAGCCGGTGCAAGCCGAGCAGGTATTGGCCGTAGAGGGTTTGCGCCGGCAGGGACGACGGGTTGTTCTCGGCCATTTTTTTCATGCACCGATCGTCTTCTCCAGGCTGCTCCAATCGCCTCAGTACGAGGGCCAGGCGGGGGTAGGCATCAATCCGGTCGGGCGCCAGTTGTATTACCCGGCGAAACGTCTCCGCCGCTTCCCGATACCTGCCGAGCCCCATCTGGCACCGCCCCTCGAACATCAAGAGGCCGCAATCGTCGGGCGCGTTCTTGAGAAGTGGATCGAGTTGCCCGCTGGCCTCAACGTACCGGCCGCGGCCGATGGCAGTTTCGACGAGCTTTCGGCCGTCGTCCGAGTCCTTGGCAGTTCTCGCCGGCTCGGGCGCCCCGGCCTGCCGGGGAGCGTCGCCCGGTGGAGCGGCCGGTGGATCTGCAAGGCAGATTGCCGCCGTGCAGGCTGCGACGCCGCCCGCCACCCGCACGCCCACCCACATCCAGAAGGCAGCCGCCCGCATACATCGATCCTCTCGCCACGAGCCCATTTGATCGACGCGGTCCATCATGCCCGACGGCGGGCAGGATGTCAAGGGCCTTCACTCTGTGGCCGTCTCCAGGCAGTGCCGGAGCTTCTCGGCCAGCACGCGGACGTGCGGCTCGTGGATCATGGTCAAGTGGTTGCCGGGCACCTCTAGCACTTCCACGTGCTCGCAGAGTCGCGGCCACTCGTACCGCGGCTCGAATCGCTTCTTCACAATGGCCTCGCTGGCCTGAAACAAGACGATGCGGCCCGCGTAGGGCCTGGGCGAATAGTTGAGAAGCGCCCGCATGTTCGAGGCGAACAGGCGGGCAATGCGGCCGGCAAGGGCGTCGTCGGCGTTGTCCGGGACCAGCCGCGCCGGCGCGCTTCGCCGGCGGAACTCGGCGACTTGCTGGTCGCCAGGCATGCGCAGCCAGTCCAACGTGCCCATCTCGCCCTTGGGAAACATCGCGGTCAGGATTGCGCATGCATAGAGGGCGCCGCTGTCGAAGATGGCCAACGGCGCCACGCGGTGGCCCGCCGCCGTGAGCTGTTGCGCCATTTCGAACGCCAGCACGCCCCCCACGGACCAGCCGCCAAGGGCGTACGGGCCGCGCGGTTGGACGCGCATCAGCGCGGCCACGTATTCCCTTGCCATCTCTTCGGCGGTGTGCAGGGGTTCCCGGACACCGTCGATGCCCGGGCATTGAACGCCGAAAAAAGGCCAATCGCCGCCCAGCCACTTCGATAACCCCAGGTAACAGAGCACGTTTCCGCCGCCGGGGTGTACGCAGAAGAACGGCCGGTTCGTCCCCTCCGGCTGGATCGGCACGATCGGCGACCAATTCTCGGGAGGGACTCCTTCGCGCAAGGCGCGTGCCAGTTTTTCGATCGTGCGCGCCTGAAGGATGCCCGAGGTCGGCAGGTTGTATCCTGTTTCCTGGGAAACCCGGGCCAAGAGCGACATGGCCAGCAAGGAGTCGCCTCCCAGCTCGAAGAAGTCCTCATCGACGCCGACGGGGCGTCGCTGCAACAGGTCCTCCCAAATCTGAACCAGTTGGAGTTCCAATGCGTCGTGCGGGGCACAGGGGCGGTGGCTTGACATGAGTTTCTTGCGGATGAAGGAGAAAAACGGAGGCCGCGTTGCCTATCCCCAGGTGAGCGTACACAGCGCCCAGGCGAACCCGACGCCGAACCCCGCCAAGACCAGCTTCTGACCGGCTCGAATCCGTCCGGATTCCGCGTACGCTTCAAGGGTCAACGGGATGGACGACGACACGGTGTTGCCCACTTCGGCCAGGTGAAAGGTCATCTTCTCGTTGGGTATTTTTCCACCTTTGGCCAGCATGTCCAGCATGTACTTGTTGGCTTGATGAAAGACGTACCAGTCCACCTGGTCGCGGGTCAGCCCGGACTTCTGGAGCACCTTGTCGAGGGCGCGGGGAACGGTGTTCAGCGTAAACGCGAAGACTGCCTGGCCGTCCATGAACAAGTGGTCCTGGCTGCGGACCGATCCTTGCGCGTCGGCGTGTTCAGTGCCCGTGGCGGCCGAGCGCGGCATGCGGAATCCGCCGCTGGGAACGATCAGGCTCGCCGCGCCGCTCCCGTCGGTGCCGATGACGAACTCGCCGAGGCCGCCCCCTTTCCCGTCGCATGCGCCGATCAGCGTGGCCGCCGCTCCGTCGCCGAACAAGGTCCGCACCGTGCGGTCGGCGGGGTGGATCAGCTTGGAGTAGGTTTCCGCGGTTACCAGGAGCACGTTGCGGGCGGCACGGCTTTCAACCAGCCCTTTTGCCAAGTGGAGACCGAGGACGAAGCCGGCGCATCCCGGACTGATGTCGACGGCGCCGATGCCGGTGGACAGCTTGAGTCTCTGCTGGAGGAGGCACGCGTTGGGCGGGACAAAGTGGTCCGGCGTCTGCGTGCTGAAGATCAGGTAGTCGATCTCGCCGGCAGGAACCAATTGCCGCTGGAGCAGTTTCGCGGCGGCCTCGTAACCCAAATCGCAGGCCGTCTCGTCGGCCGCCGCGATATGCCGGGCCAGAATCCCGGTCTTCTCGCCAATCTTGGCCAGATCCCAGCTTGGCTGCTCGCGAGCCAGGTCCTCGTTGGTTTCGACCTTTCTCGGCAAGTAGCCGCTGATGCCGACGATGCGTGTTGCCAAAATAGCACCTCTCCGCTCTAGCGCAAGCCCATGGCCTTGCCGAGAAACCAATCGAACACACTCACGGGCAAGTGGTAGGCAGCCCAGCGGGCCAATCGCGTGCGGATGCCGACGGGGTAGCGGGCCTTCGGATGCCGGGCGCACAAGGCGTGCCGGACCGCCCGGACCACTTTGGACGCCGGTTGGCCTATATGCGCCATCCGGGCGCTCGCCTGGCGCACCTGCCGCATTTGGGACTCGTACCATTGTTTCACTTCAGGGCTGCCGCCGAGGCCAAGCCGGGTGACGGCGGCGTCGAGTTTCCCCCAGAGGGGCGTGGCGACGAAGTCAGGCTCGACAATCGAGACCGCGATCTGCCACGGGCGCAACTCTATCCGCAGGGCGTCGGCCACGGCTTCCAGGGCGTGCTTCGAGGCGGCATAGGCGCCGAGGAAGGGGGGGGCCGCCAGGCCGCTGATCGAGCCGAGGATCACGATCCGGCCCCGCGCCGGACGCAGCAGCGGCAGCGCCGCGACAGTCACCGCGTGGGTCCCGAGCACATTCACCTCCAATTGCCGGCGGAACTCGCCGGTGGGCAGCAGCTCCAGGGGGCCCGGCACGACGATTCCGGCGTTGCACACCAGGCCGGCCAACCCCGCCGCGCCGACCGCTGCCCCGATTTGGGCCGCGGCGGCACGGACCGCCGTCGCATCCGTGACGTCGGCGACCACCGGCACCAGCTCCCCGGAGGCTTGACTTTTCAGCCGGTCCCCGTCGGCCGCGCTCCGCACGCCGGCAAAGACGCGGAACCCGCTGCCGGCCAGATCGAGCGCGCAGGCCGCGCCGATGCCGGTTGAAGTCCCCGTGATCCACACGGCGGGAGGGTGGACAGGTTGAGGACTCGCCATAAATGCTCGTGGTTGCATCGCCGCAGGCGTGACCCCGCTCAACCGTTGACGTGCCCGACAGGGTCCACGTCGCTCCTTGTTGACGGCTGCCCGTAGTCGTACTTCTCCGCATATTTGCGCCATCGGGCAGTGACCTGGTCTCGCAGTTCCGGCGGAAGCTGATAGCGGTTCGGTTTGTAGCTCGCGGTCTTGGCGGCATAGGCATCCAGGGCCGGCACGACTTGCTCGAACCCGTCCAGGCCCAGCGAATCGTAAATCCGCCTGACTTCACCCGCCATATCGCGGACCAGGTCTTCGTAGCGGACTTCGCACAACTGGGAAGGCGGCAGCTCTTGGATGTCTTCGTCAAACGCCTCGTACATGCGAACGAAGGTGTCCAGCACGTTCTGTTCCAGCCCGGCGTAAGTCGGGACCTGGAGCCCTTCGACCTGGTACAACTGTCGCCACGTGTGCATGGTCGACGAGAAGATGACGCAGGGATCGCGCACCACGTGGACGAACCGGGCCTTGGGAAACATCGCCAGGAGCGTCCGAATGCGGGCCGTGTGCAAGGGCGTCTTCAGGACGATCCGCTTGGGCTGCTTGAGCGTCAGGCACTTCAGAAACCAAGACACGCCCGCCTTCCAGCGATCGAGGTCCGCGGGCGGCACGCCGCGCATGTCGAGATACTCCGGGTACTGCTGCGGACGATTCGGGAAGAGCATCGTCAGATACGGGCTCGGCAGGCCCATATTGACAATCGCCCATTCGTCCTCTTGCGGATAGTTCCAGCCGAAGGGCATATTATCCATCGGCCGCTTCGGGGCCAGCAGCAAGGAAAGCAGCCTGACGGCGAACCATTGCGTCGCCAGGAAGTGCTTGGGGGCGAAGCAGGCGTAGGTGTCGGGATAAGTGTGCCGCGGGTCGCAGACCAGCAGCTCGTGCAGCAGCGTCGTGCCGGATCGCCAATGGCCCACGACGAAGATCGGGTCCTCCTTGATCTCGGTGGCGACGATGCGTCGGCCGTAGATCAACGACTGGAGCCCGGCCAGACACGAGTTCACGAGGCCCATCCCGGCAATGATCAGCGCCATGGGCACCCGGGAAGGCGATATCGCAAATCGGTTGCGGGCCAGCGCCCCGAGCCAGGCGGTGATGGTCATGCCGGACCATGCCCGCAAGTGCCAAGGACGCACGCCGTGGTCGGCCGGGATCGGTTTTTGCGGGATGCCGGACAGGTTAGTGTTCCTTCAGATCGGTCTTGGCGTCAAGACGGATAACAACGCCCTTCCACTCAGCCCGTGAACCGCCGGCACAAGAGCGTGATGTTCTGGCCGCCGAAACCGAAGCTGTTGGAGAGCGCCACGTCGCAGCGGGCCTCCCGCGCAACGTTGGGAATGTAGTCCAGATCGCACTCCGGATCGGGCGTCTCGTAGTTGATCGTCGGCGGCAGCACCTGGTCGCGAATCGCCAGCAGGCAGAAGATCAGCTCGGTCGCCCCCGCCGCGGCGATCAGGTGCCCCATCATGCTCTTGGTGCTCGATATGGGGATCTTGTAGGCCTGGGGACCGAAGACCTGCTTGATCGCCAGCGTCTCGACCCGGTCGTTGACGGCGGTGCTGGTGCCGTGCGCGTTAATGTAGTGCACGGAGTCGGTTCCGAGGCCGGCGTCGGCCAGGGCCATCTTCATGCAACTGATGCCGCCGCGACCCTCGGGATGCGTGTCGGTCACGCGAAAGGCGTCGGCGGTCGAGCCGTAGCCGACGATCTCGCCGTGGATGCGGGCGCCGCGCGCGGTGGCCCGATCGAGGTCCTCCAGCACGACCATGCCCGCCCCCTCTCCCAACACGAAACCGTCCCGGTAGCGCTCGAACGGGCGAGAGGCCTTGGTGGGCTCGTCGTTGCGGGTGCTCAGGGCGGTGAGGAGGTTGAAGCCGGTGACGCCGAAGGGATGGATCATCGTGTGGGTGCCGCCGGAGATCATGACGTCGGCCTCGCCCCGGCGGATGATCTCGACCGCCTCGCCGATCGCCTGGCTGCTGGCGGCGCAAGCGGTGAGGCAATTGAGATTGGGGCCTTGGGCGTCGAAGAGGCAGGCCAGGTGACTGGCCGACATGTTGGGTTCCTGCTCGACTTCGACGACGGGGTCCAGCAGCTCGAGGCCCTTGCGGGTGAATCGGGCGAGGTCGAGATGGGTCCCGCCGCCCAGGCCGGCCGTCATCATCTCGGTAAAACGGTTGAAGTCCTGCTGGCCTTCGCCGCTGCCGGTGTAAACGCCCAGCCGGGTCGGATCCAGCGAGCCGTCCTGGATGCCCGAGTCGGCCACCGCCTTCTTGGCGGCGCCGATGGCGAAGCGGGTGTGGCGGCCCGCGAACTTCCAGTCCTCGGGATCCTCGCCGACGTCGGAGAGGTCCCAGTTGCGGACCTCGGCCGAGATTTTGGTGGGGAAGCTGCTGGCGTCGAACAGCGTGGTGTAGCCAACGGCCGACTCGCCGGCCAGGAGCCGCTTCCAGACCGTTTCCAGATCGGCCCCCAGGGGAGTGACCAGGCCCATGCCGGTGACCACGATGCGTCGTCTCATGCTTGGATTCCCTCTTGGGCGGCGGTCTTCCGCCCGGCCAGGAGCGGGTCGTCGGGTTTCAGCAGCCTCACGGGCGGCACCAGCCGACTCCCGTCGGCGGCGTGCCCCACCTCGTACGCCCCCAACAGGCGCATCATCGAGAGAAACGTTTCGGGCGAGAAGAACGTGCCGAGCCAGGGGGCGTTCAGGTGGGCGAAGACGATGTCGGCCCGGGCCTGCAGCACGTCGCCCTTATAGCTGGTGGCGGCCACCGACGCCCCCTCCTCCTTGAGGTACTGGATCGTGGCCGTATACGTCAGGGTGTCGCCGGGGACGGCCTCGCAAAAGAACTCCACCTTGGGGATCTTCGCAAGGATCACCTTCTGCGTGAAATCGTTCGACTCGCAGACCAGCAGCCCGCCCGTCTGGGCCATTCCCTCGATCACGAGGGAATTGGGCAGCAGGGGGTACTGGGGGAAGTGGTCGTGGAGGTAGTCTTCGGCCAGCGAGACGCACTTGACGGCCTTGGCCCGGCGCCCACTCTCGAACTCGATGAAACGGTCGATCCAGTACCAGCGCATCAGGGTGTCACTTCCACTTTTCCTTCGACGAAGCGGCACATGTCGGCGACCGTCAGCATGTTGCCGAAGTCTTGGACCACGGGGTTCTTGGCGAACTCGTCGAGATTGGCGAACGGCATGCGTTTGCGGAGCTCGGCCAGTCCTATGCCGGTGACGCGGCCGTCCTGAACGTACTTGGGGTCGGTCAGGACATCCTCGGGGAAGAGTTCCCCGCGGGGGATCTTGATGTCGAACGCCTTTTCGAGGCGGAAGACGATGTCAAGGAAGTCGATGGACTCGGCCCCGAGGTCGCCGACCAGCGTGGCCTCCGGCTTGATCTCGTCCTCATCGACCCCGAGGGCTTCCATCAGGGCAACCTTGATCTTCTCGTAGATTTCATCCTTCGTCGGCATGTCGTTTGACCTCCAGACATTTGTAACGGGGACCGCCCCCAACTTATCGCTATCTTGGTAACGGGCGGGGCAAGCCCCGCCGCTAAACGTTTTCCGCCTTCAGTACCCTCCCAAGCTCAAGCCGCCATCGACGCGCAGCACCTGGCCGGTGACGTAGGCCGCATCGTCGCTGGCCAGGAAGGCGACGACGCGGGCCACTTCATCGGGCTTCCCGATGCGTTTCATCGGGATGAGGTTCTTGATCTGCTCGCCGGCGATCCCGCGGACCACCTGGCTCATGTCGGTCTCGATCATTCCCGGGGCGACGGCGTTGACGCGGACCTTCCGGGGCGCCAGTTCCTTGGCCAGCGCGCGGGTGAGGCCGTTGATCCCGCCCTTGCTGGCGGCATAGTTGACCTGTCCCCGGGCGGCGAACTCGGCGGCCGTGCTCGATAGGTTCACAATGCTGCCGGTCCGCGCCATCAGCATCGGCTGCGTGACGGCATGGCAGTAGTTGAAGGTGCCGGTCAGGTTGGTGGCCAACACGTCGGTCCACTGCGGAAGCGTCATGGCCCCCAACAGGCCGTCCATCACGATGCCCGCCGAATTCACGAGCACGTCCAGGTGTTTCCACTCGTCGAACAGTTGATCGACCACGGCATGTGCCCGCTGGAGGTCGCGGACGTCGGCCTGGATCGCGCGGACGCTGCGTCCACTGGCCGCCAACTCGGCGACCAGGGCGTCGGCCGCGGCCTGGTTGGCGTGGTAGAGGAAGGCCACCGCGGCCCCCTCGGCCGCAAGCTGCATTACGCAGGCCCGGCCGATCCCCCGGCTGCCACCCGTCACTAATGCTGTCTTTCCGTCGAAACGAGCCGGCACTGGGGATTCCTTCTACGTTGTTGTCGGCACCACGGGCGGACCGGGCTGGTACAATACCATCAATAGGTCCCGCAACTCCTGCCGAAGGTCTGCATCGGTGCCCGCCTGGTCCGGATTCCGGTCGGCCAGATTGTATCGCTCCAGGACCAGCCGGGCACTGACCGTCGTTCGCCCGTCAACCGTCCCCTGGGCCTTCAACTTCGTCTCCCGGTCACCGTGCGAGAGGACCTCGGCCGTGACGGTCAAGGTCTGCCCCGGCTCGACGAACTGACCGTATTTCACGTTGGTGGCCTGCTTCAGGACCACCATGCTGTGGGCGAAGTCCTCGCTCAGCCGCACCAACCACGCCCCCGCCTGGGTCATCGCCTCCAACATCAGTACCCCGGGCATGACCGGGAAGTTGGGGAAGTGGTCCGCCAAGTATTCTTCGGCCATCGATAGGGATTTCACCGCAGTAATCCGCACCCCGGGCTGGAACTCGATGATGCGGTCGATGAGCGAAAAACGCATGGTTCTGCGGAAACTGATTGGACTGGGTAAGACCCGGAAGCCAAGGTGGTCTCAAAACATGTGAGTATAACGGTCGCCAGCCTTCTCTACAACCATGGTGCGGGGGTCAAGGGCCATTTCGGGCCTCTGCCCATGGACTCAAGGTCCCCTCTCCCTCTGGGAGAGGGTCAGTATTGTAGGGTGGGTCGACGGGCACCGGCGCGCAGCGTTGGTCGGCGAGCCCCACCAATCGGGGATAGGCCGTTTCTGGTGGGGCTCGCCG
>JBEKCP010000082.1:0-13376 GCA_050014815.1 Thermoguttaceae bacterium
AGCCGGGTGTGCTGGACCTCGATCTCGCCGAGGCCGCCGATCCCCGAGCCGATCATGACCCCCGAGCGGAAGGGATCGTCCCGGGAGAAGTCGATCCCGGCGTCGCGGACCGCGTCGATTCCGGCCACCAGCGAGAACTGGCTGAATCGCTCGATCTTCTTTTCGTCGCGGGGCTCGATGTATCCCTCGACGGACCAGTCGAGGATCTCGCCGCCGATGCGGACGCGGTAGGCCGAGGCGTCGAACCGCGAGAGCGTGCGAACGCCGCTTTCGCCGTCGAGCACCCGCTTCCAGATTTCTTCCACCCGGCGGCCGAGCGCAGTGACCGCGCCCATCCCGGTTACGACCACGCGTCGTTTCATGAAAGCTCAGCCCGACGAGGTTTCGCTGGCGACCGCCTTCTCGATGTGGTCGATGGCTTGCCCGACCGTCTGGATCTTCTCGGCCGCGTCGTCCGGGATGTTGATGTCGAACTCCTCTTCGAGCTCCATTACCAACTCCACGGTATCGAGCGAGTCGGCCCCGAGATCGTTGACGAACGAGGTATCGCGGGTAATCTGGTCCTTGCTGACGCCAAGCTGCTCGGCAACGATATCAATCACACGTTCTTCGACTGAGGCCACTGAGGCTCCTCCTAGTAACAACACGGGGATGGGGGCTAAAGGCAATTGCAAGCAAACCCGAAGGATAACGACTTTACCGGCTGCTGTCTATATCTCCCGGTCGGTTTCCTCCGGTTCCCCTCTCCCCTTGGGAGAGGGGCAGGGGGTGAGGGTATCAGCGAGACACATCGCAAAGAACCTCTTTCGCTTCCGGCCCTCACCCTAACCCTCTCCCGGAGGGAGAGGGGACCGGAGCCGCCGTGTAATTCTATACGGTCAATCCCCCGTCGATGGCAAGGACCTGGCCGGTGATGAAGGCGGCGGCGTCGCTGGCCAGGAACAGGACCGCATCGGCCACGTCCTGGGGGTCCCCCAATCGGCCGAGCGGGGTCTCCTGCCGGATCTTTGCCAACAGGTCCTCGCCCAGCGCGGCCGTCATATCGGTGGCGATGAAACCCGGGGCAACGGCGTTGACGGTGACCTGGCGGCCGGCCAGCTCCTTGGCCACGGTCCGGGTCAGGCCGATCACCCCGGCCTTCGAGGCGGAGTAGTTCGCCTGGCCGGGGTTGCCCATCAGGCCCGAGACGCTGGCAACGTTGATGATCCGCCCCCGGTGCCCCTTGATCATGGGGCGGGCAGCGGCGCGGGTGAACAGGAAGGTCCCCTTCAGGTTGATGGCCAGGACGGCGTCCCACTGGTCGTCTTTCATCCGCATGATCATGTTGTCGCGGGTGATTCCGGCGTTATTGACGAGGATTTCCAGGCCGCCCCAGAGCTTGACCACGTGATCGACGGCCTCGCCCACGGCCTTGGCGTCGGTAACGTCGCAAGCCACGGGCTCGGCGGTTCCCCCAAGGCCACGGATGGCTTCGACGGTGTCGGCGAGGGTCTGGGCGTTGATGTCCACGCAGGCGACTTTGGCCCCGGCCTTGGCGAGCGTGATCGCGATGGCCCGGCCGAGTCCGCGGGCGGCCCCGGTCACGAGGGCCGGCCGGCCGGTCAGATCGACGGTGATGCGGTTACTGATCTCGTCCATGAAAGTCCTCAGATTAGCGGCTGCGGGCTAGTGGCTGGTGCGAAGCACGAAATCCCAAGCACGAAATCCTAAACAAATCCAAAATCAAAAATCCAAAATCCAAAATCGTTCTATACATCCACGCTTTGGCACTCGATTTTCCGGTCGATGCGGCGCAGCAGTCCGCGGAGCACCCGGCCGGGCCCCACCTCGTAGAACTGGTCGAATTCCCGGGCCAGGAGGTATCGCATGGACTCCTCCCAGCGGACGGGCTGGATGATCTGCTGGATCATGAGGCTGCGGATTTTCTCGGGATTGTCGTGGGGCTGGGCATCGACGTTGAAGATCACGGGGATTCGGGGGCGGCGCATCGGGACGTCGGCCAGGGCCTCTGCGCAACGCTGGTCGGCGGGCCGCATGATCCGGGTATGGAAGGCCCCGGCCACCGCCAGCGGCATGGCCTTCATCGCGCCCAGGGCGGGGGCCATCTCGGCCGCCCGCTCGCACGCCGCATTCGTCCCCGAAACGACGAACAGGCCCGGACACAACAAGTTGGCGATCTCGAGGATTTCCCCCTGGCGGGCCTGCTGACAGAGGGCCTCGACCTGGACCCGCTCCAGGCCGAGGATGCTGACCATCCCGCTTGGCGTGGCGTCGGAGGCCTCCTGCATGGCCGCCCCGCGCCGCTGCACCAGCGTGAGGCCGTCCTCGAATTCCATGATGCCGGCGAAGACCATGGCGGTGTATTCGCCCAGGCTCAGCCCGGCGGCGGCCTCGCAGGACAGGACGATCTCCGGCGATTGGGCACGGAGCGACTCCAGGGCCGCCAGGCTGGTGACGAACAGGGCCGGCTGGCTGAAGACGGTCGAGTCGAGCACGTCGGCCGGCCCCTCGAAACAGAGCTTCGCGAGGTCGTAGTCGAGCACTTCCGCAGCGCGGTCGTACAGACGCCGGGCGGCAGGCAGCGACTCGGCCAGCCGCCGCCCCATTCCGACCGTCTGTGCCCCTTGCCCGGGAAATAAGAATGCGATCTTGCCCAGATGGTCCCCTTCCACGCTACTCCGGCTGAGTCTCGATGATCTTGCGACCCATGTAATGCCCGCACTTCGGACAGATCGTGTGCGGCGGCACCGCCGTGCTGCAATGCGGGCAGTACGTGATGTGCCGGGGCTTCTTGGCATCGTGAGCCCGGCGGCTGCCGGTGCGGGCGTTGGAATGTCGGCGTTTGGGAACGGCCATGATTTGCCTCCACGACCGGGGAACGGCTGGGGAATTTGGACGAAACACAGAATACTAATCCCGCCGCCGGCTCCTGTCAACCGCCCCCCCCACGCGAACCCCGCGACGCAGTCGCGGGGCTTTTCTAAATCCCTAAATCCCTAAATCCCGAAATCCCTAATCCCCAATCCCTTCCTTCTCCCCCAACGCCCGCACGAACTCGGCGCCGAGAAAGATCGTCGCGCTGGCGTAGTAGAGCCATAACATCACGGCCATGAATGAACCGACCACGCCGTAGGCCGAATACCCCTCGCCGATGACGAAGGCCACCAGCAGGCGTTGCCCAACATACCAGACCAGCGAGACCAGCGCGCCGCCGGCCAGGGCGTTGCGCCATCGAACGGGGAGCTTCGGCAGCACCTTGTACAGCAGTCCGAACAGGAGGGCGTTGCTGGCGAGGGTCGCGAAAATCTGTCCCCAGTGCCAAACGGCGTGGCCGGCCGGCAGTTTCAAGACGTTGGAACGCAACCCGGCCCAGACGACGTCGGCCAGGAAGATCCCGACCAGCAGCGCGCCGATGGCCAGCAGCATGAGGAAGGCTGTCAAGCGGCCAAGGAGAACGCTGCCGAGCCAACCGAGCCAGCCCCTGGACGGAGAGCCCGGCGTGCCCCAAATCTTGTCGAACATGTAGTTGAGCTGGAGGAAGATGCCGATGGCGGCCAACAGGAGGGTGATGATGCCAATGCGGCCACCCAGGCCGGCCTTGGAAGACACGCCGGCCAACAGCGACTCCAACTGTCCGGCCAGCCATGGTCCCATGGTCTGCTCCACGTTCTGGAAGAGCTGCTGCCGGGCGTCCTGCGCCCGGGCGGACCACTGCATGGCATACCCGAGGATGGCGATCAGCACCAGGCACAACGGCAACAGGGAGAACGCCGCGTAATACGCCATCGCGGCGCTGAGCAGGAAGCCGTCGTGCTCCTGCCAGAGTGCCCAGGTCCTCCGGAGGACCTGCCAGGCCCTGGAAAGCTGCGGTGGGACCAGGTTCTTCAGCCGCCCGAGCATGCCCAGACCGTAGCAGATTGCGGAGGTAGCGTCAACGCCGCGGGACGGCTTGCCGAACCGGGGCAAACCGATCAAAATGATTGGTGCCCCGGATGATTCATTGGCAAGCCATCCGGGGGCAGCGTGTTCGACACTCGCCCGACGCGCAAGCGAGGGTAATTCGTTGCTGGTCCCTCGCTTGCGCTTCGGGCTAGTGTTTGGCGTGGTTCATCCGGGTTAACGACGTGGAGAGCGACCCATGGCAAGCTGCGTGTTGGCATATTCCGGCGGATTGGACACCTCGGTGATCCTGGGCTGGTTGATCGAGGAGGGCTACGAGGTACACGCCGTGTACGTCGACCTGGGGCAGCCGTGCGAGAATCGCGAGGAGATTCTCGATAAGGCCCGTCGCATCGGGGCCCGCAGTGCCCGGATCCTCGAAGGCCAGGAGGAACTCTGCCGCGACTTCGCCATTCCCGTCATGCAGTGGCAGGCGAAGTACGAGGGCATGTACCTGCTGGGCACGTCGATCGCCAGGCCGCTGATCTCGAAGGTCTGCCTCCAAGTGGCCCGGGAAGTCGGGGCCAACGCCTTCGCCCACGGCGCCACGGGCAAGGGCAACGACCAGTGCCGATTCCAGTTGGCGGCCGAGGCCCTGGAGCCGGGCATCGAGGTGATCGCCCCCTGGCGGATCGAGAAGTTTCGCCAGCGGTTCCCCGGCCGCACCGAGATGATCGCCTATTGCCAGGAGCGAAACATTCCGGTGAAGGCCACCGCGGCAAAGCCCTACAGCTCCGACGAGAATTGCCTGCACATCAGCTACGAGGCCGGGAAACTGGAGGACCTGGGGCAGAGCGGCGTCGGGCTGGTCGATTTCGGCATGACCGTCTCGCCCGAGCAGGCCCCGGACGAGAGTGAGAACGTCGTGGTGGGATTCGAGTCGGGTGTCCCGGTGAGCGTCAACGACGACCGGCTCGACGTGTTCGAGATCGTGGCGTGGCTCAACGAGATCGGCGGCCGCAACGGCGTCGGGCGGATCGACATGGTCGAAAACCGCTTCGTCGGAATGAAGAGCCGCGGGGTGTACGAGGCCCCGGGCATGACGATCCTCTACGCGGCCCATCGCCTCGTCGAGCAATTGACCCTGGACCGCGACCTGGTGCACCTCCGCGACCGCCTGGCGCCGGAGGTCGCCGAGATGGTCTATTACGGCTTCTGGTACCACGCCAAGCTGGACGCCCTCATGGCCTTCATCCGCCAGGCCCAGCAGCCGGTCACCGGCCAGGTGAGCCTGGAACTCTACAAAGGAAACATTGCCGTGGCCGCCCGCTCCAGCCCCAACAGTCTCTACGACGAGGGCATCGCCACGATGGAGGGGGGCGGCTCGTACAACCAGACCGACGCCGAGGGCTTCCTGCGGATCCAGGGCCTCCCCGGCCGCGTTCAAGCCCGTCTGCGAAAACGAGAGTGAGGATGACCGCTGCCTCACGCGAGCCCCCGGCGATTCGCTCCGTGGCCGTCACCGTCCGCGGCGTGGTCCAAGGGGTTGGACTGCGGCCGTTCGTCTACCAGGCAGCCCGATCGCGGGGCCTGGCCGGCTGGGTGCAGAACGAGGCCGACACGGTGCGAATCCACGTGACGGGCCAAGCGGCCGCGGTCGAGGGGTTCCTGGCGGCGCTGCGAGACGAGCCGCCGCCCCGGGCCCGGATCGATGCAATCGAGGTCGTCGGGCACCTTCCGCCCGCCGACCTGTCTCCAGGGGCGTTCCAGATTCGCACCAGTGCCGCCGGTGCGGCGCCGCAGCCGACCATCCCCGCCGACCTGGCCACCTGCGATGCCTGCCTGGCCGAGATCTGCGACCCGGCCCAACCGCGACACCGATACCCGTTCACCAATTGCACGAACTGTGGCCCGCGGTGGTCGATCATCCGGGAGTTGCCCTACGATCGGCCGCGGACCTCGATGGCCGCCTTCGCCATGTGTCCCCGCTGCCAGGCGGAATATGATGAGCCGGCCGACCGGCGGTTCCACGCCCAGCCGATCGCCTGCCCGGAGTGCGGGCCGGTGCTCGAATTGCTGGATTCCACGGGGAACCCGCTGGCCACGGGCGACGAGGCCCTGAACGCGGCGATCCGTGCCCTCCGGGCCGGCCGGATCGTGGCCCTGAAGGGTCTGGGCGGATTCCAACTCCTGGTCGACGCGAGCGATCCCGAGGCGGTCGCCCGCCTCCGCCATCGCAAACACCGCCCGGACCGGCCGCTGGCCGTCATGTTCCCCACTTTGCAGGCCGTGGGAGAGCATTGCGTGGTCTCCGACGAGGAGGCCCGGGCGCTCGCCGGCCCCGAGGCCCCGATCCTGCTGGTGCGGCGGAAGTTTGCGAAGCCGCAAGCGGCGTTGGAGGGCGTGGCCCCCGGCAATCCCTACCTGGGCGTCATGCTCCCCTACACGCCACTGCACCACTTGATCATGGCAGCAGTCTTACGGCCGATTATTTGCACCAGCGGAAATCTCTCGGAAGAGCCGATGGCAATCCACACCGAGGAGGCGGTCTCGCGACTGGGCGCGATCGCCGACCTGGTGTTGACCCATAATCGGCCGATCGTGCGTCCGGTCGACGACTCGGTGGCGCGGGTGGGCCCGGACGGCCTCCAGGTGCTCCGCCGCGCCCGCGGCTATGCCCCGCTGCCGATCCCGTTGGCCATGGCGGCGCCGACGATCCTGGCGGTCGGCGGGCACCTGAAGAACACCGTGGCGCTGGCGATCGGCCGCGACCACCGCTGCCGTGGCGGTGCCCGGGCCCCGACGCCGGTGGTCGTCAGCCAGCACGTCGGCGACCTGGACAGCGTGCTCGGCGTGGAGGTGTTTCGCCGGGCGATCGACGACCTGGTAGGATTCTTCCAGGTCGTGCCGGAGGCCGTGGCTTGCGACCTGCATCCCGACTATGCCTCGACGCGTCATGCCGAGTCGCTGGCGGCGGCGTGGGACGTGCCGCTGGTGCGGGTACAGCATCACCATGCGCACGTCGCGGCCTGCATGGCCGAGCACGGTCTGAACGGCCCGGTGCTCGGGCTCTCGTGGGACGGCACCGGTTACGGCACCGACGGGACGGTCTGGGGCGGCGAGGCGCTCTGGTGCGAGGGGGGCAGCTTCCGCCGCGTTGCTCGGCTGCGGACCTTTCCCCTGCCCGGCGGCGACCGAGCCGTCCGCCAGCCGCGGCGTTCGGCCTTGGGGCTGCTCTTTGAGATCTTGGGCCCGCGGGCGGCAGACTACGCGGCAGAATGGTTCAGCCCGGCGGAGTCCGAGACGCTCCTCGGGATGCTCGCCCGACGACTGCTCTCTCCGCGGACCAGCAGCATGGGCCGGCTGTTCGACGCGGTGGCGGCGTTGTGCGGGCTGCCGAGCGTCATCAGTTTCGAGGGGCAAGCGGCGATGGCGCTGGAGTTTGCGGCCGACCAGGACGTTCAGGAAGCGTATCCGCTGCCGCTGCGAGAACCCCACGGAACCCCCGGACGGCAGTCCGGGGGCTTTGACGGTGGTTCACAAGAAAAAGCCGGCGTTTCAGAGGAGAAAGCCCCCGGACTGCCGTCCGGGGGATTAGTCGAGGCCGATTGGGAGCCGCTGGTCCGCGGCGTGCTGGCCGACCGTGCGGCGGGAGAGCCGGTGGGCCGGATCAGTGCCCGCTTCCATAACGCCCTGGCCGAGTGGGCCGTGGCGGTGGCCCGGCATGCCGGCTGCCCGCGGGTTGTCCTTACCGGCGGCTGCTTCCAGAACGCCCTCTTGACCCGGCGCGTCCACGGCCGACTATTGGAGGAGGGGTTTACCGTCTTCCTGCACCGGTTGGTCCCGCCCGGCGACGGGGGCATCGCGCTGGGCCAGGTACACGTCGCGGCCAGTTCTTAACCAAGACAGGATGCTTCCATGTGTCTGGGCATTCCGGCTAAATTGATCGAAACCTACGCCGAGAACGACCTTCCAATGGGCCGCTGCGAGCTGGGCGGCATCGTCAAGGAGGTCTGCCTGGCGTACACGCCCGAGGCGGTGGTCGGCGATTACGTGATCGTCCACGTCGGCTTTGCCATCAGCCGCATCGACGAGGCCGAGGCCCAGGAGATATTCTCCTACCTCCAGGAGATCGGCGAGGCGGGAGCGGAGGAGACGGGCGAGGAACCATAATCTCCCCTCTCCCTCCGGGAGAGGGGCAGGGGGTGAGGGCTTAAGTGAAATACATCGATGAATACCGCGATGCGGCACCGGCGCGGCAATTGGCCGCGGCCATTGCCCGCGCCGTCAAGCGGCCGTGGAACCTCATGGAGGTCTGCGGCGGCCAGACGCACTCCATCCTCCGCTTCGGCCTGGACCAGATGCTGCCGCCGGAGGTGACGTTGATCCATGGGCCGGGCTGCCCCGTGTGCGTCACGCCGATCGAGATCATCGACCGGGCCGTGGCCATCGCCGGCCGGCCTGGAGTGATCTTCTGCTCCTTCGGCGACATGCTCCGCGTGCCGGGCTCGACGAAGGACCTCTTGACGGTGAAGTCGGAAGGGGGCGACGTCCGCGTGGTCTATTCGCCGCTGGACGCCGTCGCCACCGCCCGGAAGAATCCGGACCGCCAGGTCGTCTTCTTCGCCATCGGCTTCGAGACCACCGCGCCGGCCAACGCCATGGCCGTGGTCCAGGCGGCGAAGCTGGGGCTGGAGAACTTCTCGATGCTCGTCTCCCACGTGCTCGTGCCCCCGGCCATCACCGCCGTGCTCGATTCGCCCCTGTGCCGGATCGACGGGTTCCTGGCGGCCGGGCACGTCTCGACGATCACCGGACTCGATGAGTACCGGCCCATCGCCGCGAAATACCATGTGCCGATCGTGGTGACGGGCTTCGAGCCGGTGGACATCCTCCAGGGCGTGCTCCTGTGCGTCCGCCAGCTTGAAGCGGGCCGGGCCGAAGTCGTGAACGGGTATGCCCGCAGCGTCCGGCCTCACGGCAATCCATCGGCGATGCGGCAGATGGAAGCGGTCTTCGAGGTGGTGCCGCGGAAGTGGCGGGGGATCGGCGAGATTCCGGCCAGCGGCCTGGGGCTCCGGGCGGCCTATGCGGCCTTTGACGCCCAACAGCGGTTCGACGTCGGCGGGATCACGGCCGAGGAGCCCCCCGAGTGCATCGCCGGCGAAGTGCTCCAGGGCCACAGAAAGCCGCACGAGTGCCCGGCCTTCGGGGTCCGCTGCACGCCGGACCGGCCACTTGGGGCCCCGATGGTCTCGGCCGAGGGCGCCTGCGCGGCCTATTTCCGTTACCGGAGGCGAAGTGGCCCCTGACCCCCGGGACGCAGTCCCGGGGCTTTATTCCCTGTCCCCTGTCCCCCCGGACGCAGTCCGGGGGCTTTGTCCCCTGTCCCCCAGAGTCCCTGCCATGTCCTGTCCCCTTCCCCTGTCCGATCATGCCACGGTGCAGTTGGCGCACGGCGGCGGCGGGCGGCTGATGCGAAACCTGATCGAGACCGTGTTCCGGCCGGTGTTCGGGGCCGCCGAACCGCCGCACGACAGCGCCGTGGTCGAGCTTGCCGGCGCGCGGTTGGCCTTCACCACCGATACGTTCGTCGTCCACCCGCTGTTCTTCCCCGGCGGTGACATCGGCTCTCTGGCCGTCTACGGCACGGTCAACGACCTGGCGATGGCCGGCGCGCGGCCCCTCTGGCTCAGCGCCGGCTTCATCCTGGAGGAAGGGCTCCCGATGGAGACCCTCCGCCGCGTGGTTGCTTCGATGGGCGAGGCGGCCGCGAAGGTCGGAGTGCGGATCGTCACCGGCGACACGAAAGTCGTCGATCGCGGCAAGGGGGACGGGGTGTTCATCAACACGGCGGGGATCGGCCTGGTGCCGCCGGGGATTGACATCTCGCCTTCCCGCGTCGTGCCTGGCGACGTGGTGCTCCTGAGCGGCGACCTGGGCCGGCACGGCACCGCAGTTATGTCGGTCCGCGAGGGGCTCGGGTTCCAGGGCTCGATCGAGAGCGATTGCGGGCCCTTGTCGGAATTGGTCGAGGCCATGCTGGCCGCCGGCGGCGATATCCATTGCCTGCGCGACCTGACCCGCGGCGGCCTGGCGGCCGCGGTGTGCGAGATTGCCGAGGACGCCCGGGTCGGCATCGAACTGGTCGAGGCGGCGATCGGCGTCTCGGAGCCGGTGGCCGCCGCGTGCGAACTGTTGGGCCTGGACCCGCTCTACGTGGCCAACGAGGGGCGGCTGGTGGCGATGGTCGCGCCGTCCGCCGCGCCGCGGGTCCTGGAGATTCTCCGGGGGCACCCGGCCGCCCACGGCCCCGCGGTCATCGGCCGCATCGTCGCCGAGCATCCCGGCACGGTCGAAGTCCAGGGGCTGCTGGGCGGCGGACGGATCCTCGATCTCCTCTCCGGCGAGCAGATGCCGCGGATCTGCTGACAGAAGGCGGGCGACTGCGGTAGTCACTCCCCAACTTGACAAGAGACGAGAACGGGATTATTGATAGAACCAGGAATAGGATGCCGGGATTGGCACGTGCCCCGCCGAAACCCGCAAAATCACCCCGCCACGATTCCAACATCCAAGGAGCATTGCGTCATGGCTCAGTTCGCTTCGACTCGCCGCAGATTCCTGGCCACGACCGCCGGCCTGGCCGCCGCGGGAATGGTCCCGTACCTCCGCACGAGCGCCGCGGCCAAGGAGGAGTCGAAGAACGGCCGGCTCCAGGTGGCGAGCATCGGCGTCGGCGGGCAGGGCTCCTGGGACGGCGCCCAGGCCGCGGAACTCAGCCAGGTGGTCGCATGCTGCGACGTCCACCAGGGCAACGCCAGCCGGTTCGCCGAAAAGATGCTGAAACAACGCAAAATGAAACTCAAGATTTACTCCGATTACCGGGATCTCTTGGAGAGGAAGGACGTCGATGCCGTGGTCATCGCCACGCCTGACCACTGGCACGTCAAGATCGCCATCGACGCCATGAAGGCCGGCAAGCACGTCTACTGCGAAAAGCCCCTGACGCTGACGATCCACGAGGGCGTCGTCATCCAGGAAGCGGTGAAGAAGTATCAGAAGGTCTTCCAGGTGGGCACGCAGCAGCGGAGCGAGTACGGCCATTTGTTCCTCAAGGCCGTGGCCATCGCCCGGAGCGGCCGGCTGGGAAAGGACCTGCGGGCCGTCAGCTCGGTGGGCAAGGCCCTGTCGCGGAGCGGGAACCCGGACAGCCCGTTCGGCCCCTTCCCGGTGCAGGACCCGCCCGCCGAGCTCAATTGGGACATGTGGCTCGGCCAGGCGCCCAAAGTGCCCTTCTGCCCCGAGCGGATCGGCTGGAACTTCCGATGGTGGTTCGAGTACTCCGGCGGGCAGGTGTCGGATTGGGGCGTCCATCACACGGATATCGCCTTCTGGGCCCTGGCCGGCAAGGACGGCCAGGCCGTCGAGGCGGAGGGGACGGGCAAGTTCATGGCGGTCCCGCGCGAGAAGGTCCGCGACTTCCTTCTGGGCAAGATCGACGCGAAGGACATGCCCAACGGCTTCAACGTGGCCCACGAGTTCGACGTCGACATCCGGATCTCCAACGGCAATCGGATCAAGCTCATTAGCGGGCTCAACGAGTTGCTGATCGAGGGCGACGCCGGCCGGCTCCGCGTCAACCGCGGCGCGGACGTCCTGGGCCGGCTCACTGGCAAGATAGTCGAGCAGATCGACGCCGATCCGAAGGCCAGGCAGGAGATCGAGCAGCTCATGGTGGAGATCTACGGCGGTCCGCTGCCGACGCACCGTCGCGGCCACTTCCAGAACTTCTTCGACTGCGTTCGCAGCGGCAAGCTGCCCGTGGCCAACGTGCCCGAACACGTCCGCGCCGTCAATGCCTGTCACATGGCCAACCTGTCGCTCGTGCTGGGTCGGAAGGTCCGCTGGGACACCCGGCAGCAGCAGTTCCTCGACGACGCCGAGGCCAACGCCCTGACGCGGCGCAAACAGCGCGCGGAGTACAAGATCGAAGTCTGAACGGCTCACTCCGGCAAGCGTACCCGGGGCGGGCGGCAACCAGGGGATACCCGGATCCATTTTCGAGCCAATGGCGTCTCGACGCCGCCCGAACATGGACCGGATACCCTCTGAATGCCCTTGCTCCCCGCCCCGTACACGGTTACAGCCTGGGCGCGGTCCTTGTCGTCCTACTTCGCCTTCTTGTGGCCGGCGTGCTCGCGGTGCACCAGCACGCAGACGGCCGTCTTGCCGTCCTCGGCGAGGGTGACGGTGACGTGCTTGCCGGCCTTCACGTCGGCCATGGCGCCGTCGGCCACCTTGGGATGCTTGACCTCCTTGCCCTTGGAGTTGGTGGTCGTCTCGTCTTCGGCCGTCTGGACCTGCACCTTGGTGGCGGCCCCGGTGTCAATGATCTTCTCCTCGGAGGCTCCCTTGCTCTTGACCGTGATGGTCAGCGAGGTGGGGTCAACGCGGGCCACCACGCCCGTGACCGTCGAGGTCTTCGTCTTCGCGGCCTTGTCTTTCGCCAGCGCGGGCACGACCAGGGCTGCCAACAGGAACAGGGATGCCAATACATACGCCTTCTTCATCGGAACACTCCTTGCCGCACACGGCGGCTGTCTAGGGAAAACAGGATGGAACGCCATACACATATCAATCCAACCCCACGGCGGGTGAAAAGTTCCGGCCGTCCTCGAAGAAACCGGAAAATCGGGGACATTCCCATCTATGGGGGGGCGTTCGATGATGAAGTCGAACGGTGCCCCGCCGCGACGGGCAGGCCGCTTTTATCCTTCCCCGGGGTTATCGAAACAGAAGAAGAGCCATACTGCACCCGCGGCCAAGAACGCCGTTCCGAAGGCCAGCGACCATGGTCGGATGAACCCGAGGAGAGAGGCTTCGGTTGGAGAAACGAACATGGTGAAAACGCCGCCGGCAAGGGCGCAAACTCCCCAACCGGCGCGCCACCCGGGCCGGCGATTGCCGAAGGTTCTCTCGAATCCTCGGGTGCGGGTTGCACCGCCCTCCTTCATCAGCGTGAGAAACTCGCTACGTCGTACTTGCCTCCGCCTCCGTTTCTTGGAACTGTTGTTCAAGGATTCGGACTCGATCACCGTTATCAAAATGACCACTGCCAGTGTTATCGGGATTATGACTGTCACCAAGAAAAACGCCATGAAGATCCCCCTTGCAACCAACGATCCCTACCGCGGGACGATTGATCTTCAGGCCGCTGGGCAAGCCCTCCGCGCCGGCAGTCCGATCCGGCGGGCCACGTCCTACAGCGAGTTCACGAATTCCGCCAGGTCGTCGATGTCCTTCTCGGAAAGGCTGCTAAGCTCGCCCTTCTTGCCGCCGTGCTTGCCCTGGATCAGCAGATCCTTGACGGTGACGTAGTGGCCGTCGTGCATGTAAGGGGCGGTCCGCCAGCACTCGGTCAGTCGCGGGGTGTTGAACTTGTCGGTGGGCTTGTCGTACTTGCCCGCACTGCCCACATCGTGCGACTTCTTGTC
>JBEKCP010000083.1:0-13344 GCA_050014815.1 Thermoguttaceae bacterium
GAAGGCGGTGCACCCTACGTCTCGATGGACCCCGATCACCAGGGAAAATACCTCGGCTTCGAGGTCGACCTGGCCGAGGCCCTCGAGCGCGAGGTCGGTCGGCGGATCGAGTTCCGGCAATACACCTTTCCCAGCCTCGACTCCGGCCTGATTCGCGGCGACTTCGACTTTGCCATGAACGGCCTGGAGGGGACGCCCGACCGGCGGAAGACCTTCCGCCTCACGCGGCCCTATTACGTCTATACCCTTCAGTTGGTCACCCGGCGGGACGAGACCCGCTTTCAGTCGCTCGACGAGTGCAAGGCGGCCGGCGCGGTCGTCGCTACGCTGGGCAACACGGCCGCTTCACGCCTGCTCCAGCAGCAGGGCATTGCCACGCGCATCTACCAGGACCAGACCACCCCCTATAAGGACCTTGCCCAGAGGCAGGTCGACGCCGTGTTGCTGGATCTTCCGATCGCCGTCCAGTACGCCAAACGCGACCCCGGGTTCACCGCGCAACTGAAGTTCGCGGGCAAGCCTTTGGCGCCGGGCTTCTATGTGATCGCCTTTCGCAAGGACGACGAGGAGTTGGCGGCGAAGTTCGACGCAGCCATCGACCGGCTCTTCCACGGCGGCGAGCTAAGGCGGATCTACGACAAGTGGGATCTGTGGAACGACGACCAGCAGGCCCTGGCCACGGGGAAGCTCCAGGAAGTGCTGCAGGAAACGGCCCGGCATTGGGCGTTTCACCAATACTTTCCGGTGCTGCTCGGCGGCGCGGTGATGACCGTGGCCCTGACGGTGCTGGGATTCCTGCTGGCCGTTGCGCTGGGGCTGCCCATCGCCACGGCGCGGCTGTACGGTCCATGGCCGCTCCGCGCCGCCGGCACGGTATACGTCGAGTTCTTCCGCGGCATCCCCGTGCTGCTGTTGCTGTTCTTCCTCTATTACAGCATGCCGGAGGTCGGTCAGTACCTGGGACTGCCGTTCTCGCTGAAGGTCAACGCCTTCGCCGTCGGCGTGCTGGGGTTCGGCCTGAACTACGCCGCGTATGAATCGGAGATCTACCGTGCGGGCGTCGCGTCGATCCCCATCGGACAATGGGAAGCGGGGGCCTCGCTGGGCATGTCCCGGGCCCACGTCTTCCGCTCCATCATCTTGCCCCAGGCCATCCGCGTCATCCTCCCGCCCATGACCAACGACTTCGTCGCCCTGTTCAAGGACACGAGCGTGGTCAGCGTGATCGCCGTCAGCGAATTGATGAAGGAGTACCAGACGATGGCGAACGACCACCTCCAGTACGTGGAGATCGGCCTGATGACGATCGTTTTGTACCTGGTCATGTCGGTGCCGTTGGCGCAATGGTCGCGCTACCTGGAGCGGCGGTGGGGGAAGGGCCGATGAAGATTTTGGATTTTCGATTTTGGATTTTCGATTTTGAATTTTGGATTTGTTTGGGATTTCGTGCTTCGGATTTGGTGCTTCTTTCCACCCGCCCGCCACAATGTCCGTAACCGCCCTCTACTCCGTCGACATCTCGAACCTCTCGAAGCGTTTCGGGTCCCGGCTGGTCCTGGATGACGTCAGCCTGCGGATCGAGGCGGGCCAGACCGTGGCCCTGATCGGGCCGAGCGGGGCGGGCAAGTCGACCCTCCTGCGGTGCATCAACGGCCTCTGGGGGTTCGATGCGGGCGAGATCCGCGTGGGCGCCCACGTGTTGGGGCCCAACCGCGACCATCACGCCGGTCCCGCTGCCCGGCAGGTCCGCCGCGTCTTCGGCATGATCTTTCAGGACTTCCAGCTCTTCCCGCACCTGACGGCCCTGGAGAACATCATGGAGGCCCCGCGGAGCGTGCTGCGGCTGCCAAAGGCCCGGGCCCGCACGAGGGCGATGCGGCTCTTGGCCCGCGTCGGACTGGCCGACCGCGCCGCCGCCTATCCGCAGGAGCTTTCCGGCGGCCAGAAGCAGCGGGTGGCCATTGCCCGGGCCATGGCCATGGAGCCCCGCGGGCTGTTGTGCGACGAAATCACCAGCGCCTTGGACCCGGAGCTCAAGAACGAGGTGCTCGTGGTGCTGGAGGACTTGAAGCGCGAGGGCCTGACGCTGGTGATCGTAACGCACGAGATCGGCTTCGCCCGCCGGGCAGCCGATCGCGTCGTGATGCTCTCTGACGGGCGGATCATCGAGGACGGCCCTCCCGCAGAGGTCCTCGAGCGTCCGCAGGCAGCCCGCACCCGGCAGTTCCTCCGGCAGATGCTGATCTGACGGCCAAGGACGGAGATCGTCGAAAGTCGAAACTCGAAATCCGAAATCCGAAATCCGAAACAAATTCAAAGGGCCGAAGATCCCAATGACATAAACGACGACGTTTGGGACCTTTGGATTTCGTATTTTGGATTTGTTTCGGATTTCGATATTCGAATTTCGTGCTTGAGGTTTGCCATGCACGAATACATCCAAGTCGTAACGACGTTGCCCAATCGCGAGGACGCCGGCCGCATTGCCCGGACGCTGGTCGAGGGACGGCTCGCCGCGTGCGTCCAGGTGCTGGGTCCGATCACCAGCACTTATCATTGGAAGGGGGCGATCGAGACGTCCGAGGAATGGCAGTGCTGGGCGAAGAGCCGCCGCGAACTCTACGGCCGGATCGAAGAGGCCATCCGGCGGCTGCACCCCTACGAGTTGCCGGAGATCCTGGCGTTGCCCATTGTCGCGGGCAGTGAGGACTATCTGGCGTGGCTCGACGGCGAGGTGACGCTCCCCGCGTGACGGTCCGCGGCCTGAGAAGGTGATCGGCTTGTGCCACCTTTCATGTGGTGGAGTAGAACCCCTCCATTGCCCCTCTGGAGAGTTATTCCTTGAGTTCCGTGCGGAGTTTGTCGTAAAGCGGGCGCTGGGGGGGGTCGAGCATCGTGCGACTGAGGTTCTTGGCCTCGGCAGCCTTCATGGCTTCCACGGCCTCGGCCTTCCTCCCCGCCAGGAGATAGGCCCGCGCCTGAAGAAACAATCGTTGCGGCGTGGCTTCATTGGCGACGGCGACCTGGAGATCCTCGAGGGCCTTCTCCGGCTGTTCCATGGCGAGGTAGACCGTGGCCTCCGCGTCGAGCAAGTCCGAGCTGGGACCGGCAATCCGGATGGCTCGTCCGATCTTCTCGAGCGCCTCGTCGAGGTGGCTCCCTTTCCCCTGGTACGCCAGCAGCAGGCTGAGATTGTTCAGGGCCTTGACGTTCTCGGGATCGGTCGCGAGGATAGCACGATAGCGTGCATCGGCCGCCGGATAGTTCTGCTGCATCAGGGCGGAGTCGGCCAGGGCGAGGAGGAGCACCAGCGAGCCATTGAACTGCTTCGAGGCATCCTGGAGAAGCCGGTCCAATTGCGCGAACTCCGCCTCGGTGGCAGTCCCCTGGTACGTGATCGCCGCGGCGACCGCCGCCAGGCCTTCCGGCTTCGCGTTCTTCCAGGATTGCGAGATCAGCTCCAGCGCCTCTCGCGCCCGCCCGTGGTGCGCGAGGAAGACGGCCAGCACGGACTCCTGGTCCGGCCGCTCCTTGATATACGCCCGCAGCAGGGTCTCCGCCTTCTCGGTGAACAATTTCGCCATGTCGTCCTGCCGCGACTCGACGAGCTTCCGGGCGCACCGCTCCGCGATGCGGGCTGTCAGCAGCCGCCGCGTGGTCCGGTCGGCCGGCTCCAAGCCGGGACGGTCGAGATACGCCGCCAAGAGATTGACAGCCTTGGTGTACTCCTTGCGCATCGAGAAGAACTCGGCGCGGAGACTGAGGGTATTGAAGTCGTTGGGGGCCAACTGCTCGAGCCGAGTCAGGAATACGTCGGCGTCGCCGGTATTGCCGTGCCGGAGCAGGGCATTGACGTGGAATACGAAGTAACCGGGGTCCGGCTCGCGCGAGGCGAACACTTCGCGCATCATGGTATTGTACTTCGTCCACTCGCCTTGCCGCAGGTAGAGTTGTGCCAGCACGAAGCGGTCGTGCGTCTTGACCAGTCCGCCGCTCTGGATCAGCTCCTCCAAGGTCCGGATGGCCTCCTGGATCCGGTCGCGGCGGGGGTCGTCCAACAGGAGTTGGGCCTTGATCAGGCGGTCGTCGACCGATCCGGAGCCGGACGCCACGTTCTGGTCGATCAGCCGCAGGGCCTCGGTCAGGTTCTGGAAGCCGCCGCGGTTCATCAGGATCGCCGCGATCATGCGCCGCGCCCAAACCGCATTGGCCTCCGCGGTTTCCTTGTCGGCCTCCGAGGCTTCCCGGGCGCCCTTCACGAGCCGACCCAGGAGCGGCTCCGCGGAAGCCGTCTTTCCGCTGCGGAGGTAGAAGTCGGCCAGCTCGCGGATGGCGGCCGACTTGTTGGGCGCGGCTGTCAGGGCCTCCTGGTATCCCCGGGCAGCCTTTTCCATGTCGCCGACGGCCTCGTAGCAGCGGGCGAGGGCCAAGGGGGACGTCCCCGGCGGTGTTTTTTCCCTGGCTTGCGCGATCGCCTCCTCGGCCTTCCCCTTCTGGCCGGTGGCGGCCAGCAGTTGGACCAGGGCGATCCAGGTGTCGACGGAGTGCTCGTTTAGCGCCAGGGCCCGGCGGAGCGACTTTTCCGCCCGTCCTTGGAGCTCGACGGCCAGGTCCGGCCGATTCTCCGTCTTGGCGCGGCCGACCAAAGCCCCCAGGATCTGGCCGAGCCAGAGGTGGTCGCGATAGTTCTCGGAGTCCGGGTCGATCGCGTTGTTGCCGGCAGACCTTACCGCTTCGTCGAGCGCCCCTGACACGATGACGCCAACGACCTTCTGTTGAATGAGGTCCTGGGGAAGCTGCGTTTGACTTTCCTCCAGGCCGCGCAAGAGCATGGTGGCCTCGGCCCAGCGCTGCTTCTTCTGGAGCAGTTCCACGGCGCGGCGGATGATCGTCGGGTCGTGCTCGCCGAGGCGAATCGCCTCCTTGTACATATCGATCATCTGGTTCTCTGTCCCCTGCAGCTCATAGACGCGGGCGGCCAACAGCGGCAGCGGCGGCCAACTGGGGCGCATGTCACGGGCCTGCTTGATGTAGCTCAACGCCTGCGCCAGAAACGCCCGATCGTTGTCCCTGGCCTTGATGGTCAACCGCACCGCCTGCCCGTAAAGCCACAGCGGTCCGCGGCCGCCGGAAGCTTCCATTTCGTCGAGCACCCGGTCCACGTCGGCCATCATGGTGTCCAGCTCGCGGTACTCCCGCGACCGGATGATCAGCTCGAACAGCAGGTAGCGGATGCGGACGTTGTTCGGATCCTTCCGGGCGACCTCCTGGCAGAGATGCTTGCCGGTGACATAATCGTTGGCCTGGATCGAGTAGGCGATCAGGCTGGTCCAGAGCTGCACGCGGTCGTCGCTGGAGAACTTCTGGAGATTGTCCTCGGCCAGTTTCCGGAGTTCGCGGGCAGCGCTGTTGCCGTAGCGCCGGAGCAGGTAATGGGCGCGGGCGATCCGCAACTGCACGCTGTCGCCGAACTTGTCCTCGACGTCCTGAAGGTGCTTCTTCGCCATCTCCCATTTTTCTTGCCGCTCGTCGAGCACGGCCAGCGCGATCCAGAATTCCACGTGGTCCGGCGCCGCCTTCCGGCGATCGCTGAGCAATCGTTCGGCCCCTTTCAGGTCGCCCTTCGCAATCATGATCTCGGTGCGGAGCAGGGGGATCTGCTGGGAAGCGGGCGCCGTCTTGCGGGCGTCATCGAGGACGCGTTCCACGCGGTTCCAGTCGCGCTGCTCCGGGGGCAATCGGAGGTTCTGGAGGACCATGGTACGGGCCAGCGCCAGCATGATCTGCTCGTCGGGGCTGCCGGCCCGGATCGCCTGGAGGTACTCGTCGATGGCCTCGCCGAATCGCCCGGCATTGACGAAGATCTCGGCGATGCCGTCGCGGGCGGGGAAATACGTGGGGTCGACCACTACCGCCCGGCGATACGCCGCCAATTGCTGCTCGATGTTTCCCGACTGCGAGTAGCATTGCCCGATCCAGTAGTCTACTTGCTTCAGCGTGTGCGGGTCCTGGCGGCGGTCGGTCAGGTCGGGGCGGAGGGCCTCGAAGCCGGCCAGGGCCGCCTTCCAGTGCCCCTGGCTCATCTCGATGCGGGCCTCCAGGCATCGCACGGCGGTCGGGTTGTGGCCCAGCCGCTTCAGTTCGGCGGCGAGCTTCTGGGCCTCCATCGGTTGTCCGCTCTCGACGTGCAGGTTGGCGACGTGCCAGAGAAGATCGAGGTAGCCCGGCGTGCCGCCGGTCTTCTGAAGACCTCGCCGGAGCGCCGCCATCGCCTCGTCGCGGTGGCCGGTCCGCGCCTTGGTTTGGGCCAGCAGAAAGTATCCGAACGGCACCCGCTCGGAGACATGGATGGCCCGCTCGGCGTATCCAGCGGCCTCGTCGAATTGCTGCCTCTCCACGGCACACCAGCCCGCCAACATGAGGCCCTGGAAATCGTTGGGCGCCAGTTGAACGACTTTCCGGGCCTGCTCGCCCGCCTCGTCGAGCCGGTGCAAGCCGAGCAGGTATTGGCCGTAGAGGACTTGCGCCGGCACGGCCGACGGGTTGTTTTCGACCATCTGTCTCATGCACAGGTCGGCCTTCTTGGGCTCCTCCAATCGCCGCAGCACGAGGGCCAGACGAGGATAGGCATCCACCGTATTCGGCGACTTCTTGATGATCGTCTCGAAGCTCGTTCTCGCCTCCTTCAGGCGGCCCATCGCCACCTGGCACTGCCCTTGGTACGACAGCAGGCTGGGGTTGTCCTCGTCCTCGCGGAGGGCCGCCTGCACGTGGGTCTCGACGTCCTGCCATCGGCCGATGGCGACAGCCACCTCGACCAGTTTCCGCCGGACCGCCGATGAGTCCGCCGACTGTTGCGATCGCAAGACCTGCTCCAGAACGGTGTAAGCCTGGGCGTACTTTTTCGTTTCAGCGAGCAAGAAGCCCAATTGCTGCCGGGCTGCCATGTCGCCGGGAGACAGACCCAGGTACGAATTCAGATATCCGATGGCTCCGGCAAGGTTCTGCTCATCCCTCGCATCCTCGGCGGCGGCCAGGAGCGTCGTCGCATGGCGGTGCACTTGGATGTGGTGCAGCCAATGGACACCGCCCCCCAGGAAGGTCCCCCCAGTGAGAAGGATCAAGGCCAACCGCACGTTCAGCATGTATGTGTGCATCAGCAGGTCTCACCGAAGGGTGATTTCATCGAGGAGATATCGCGTCCCAACGAGCCGTCGCTTGCCTATTCTCCGTGTACCCGGGGACGTGAACCTCTATTATACCATGGCGATCAGGTTCTGGCGAAACAACCGCTCCTGCGGGTGGTGCTATGGTCATCTCTTGTGGCTACCCCGGGCCGTCGCTCGGTGCCGCCGATAGGCCCACCATGCCAGTATCGCCGCGATGGCCGCCAGGGCGCCATACGCAGCACGGTTGCCCGTTGGTCCGTAGCGGACCGCATAGAAGCCCAGCTTCAGGTACTCGCTCGCGACGAATGCGAACCCGGTCTCGTTTTGCCACCAGGAGTCGGTCTGGCACTCCTCCATGGGGACGGAGACGACCCGCGTCTGTCGTGCTCGATCTCCCAGGACGTGCCGAAGGATCCATCGCGCCCGGCGGGTGTGCGGCCCCTCGGTGACCACCAGCACGCGGGTCTGCGGCGAGGAGTCGAGGTAGCCGGCCAGTGCCGCCACTTCGTCATAGGTGGTCCGAACGCGGCTGTCGAGAACGATGATGTCCTCGGGGGGAACCCCGCAGCGGATCAGCATGCGGCGGTGAACTTCCTCCGATGAAGGAACGATGCCCCTTTCCACCTCCGGCGTCGGGGCGTCGGTGTTGAGCATCACGCGGGAGGCCCAACCCCCCTTGACCAGCGCCGCGGCGGCCATGGCGCGGGTATCGGGGGTGCCCAACAAGACCAGCACGGCGTCGGCCCGCTGGGGAGGTTCTCCCACGTCCAGCCAGGCCGCCACCGCCGGCAGCAGGCGGCCGCGCCCGAGGGCGACGGCCGCCAGCAGGCACCCCGCCAACCCCAGCACCAACAGGCATCCGACGCGGCGAACCCTCATGGCGCTTTCCCGTAGGTCTCGTCGAGCAGGGACTGATATTCCTGGACACTCCAGCGCGGCGGTGCGATCCGGTCCTTCCCTTCCCCCCACGCATACGCCAGGCCAAGCCAACCGAACATGAAGCCCTTGACGCCGCGCCGGCTTCGCCACCAGTTGGTCTCGTCGTAGTCGGGATCGGCAAGGGCGCGAATCCGTACCCGGGCCGCCTCCTGGCGGCCGAGCACCGAATCGAGGATCCGGCGGACCTGGCCGCTATTGAACCGGCCACAGACCAGCGTCATCTCCTCGCCCGGGTGTTGCCCCAGCCACGTCCCCAGCAGCCCGGCTTCTTCCCAACAGTCCCGCGCGCTGCCGGCAATCGTCGTGATCGCCGCATCGTGTACGCCGCGGCGGGCCAGCTCTCGCCGGACCATCTGTTCGAACGAGGGAACGATTCCCAACTCGACGGCGCGGTGCGGCCACGGCTCCAAGAGCAGGATCCGGCGGGCTGGATCCTCCCGGCACCACCGGGCGGGCTCGTCCAGCGTCGGGTCCCCTTCGACGCCATACTCGCCTCCCTGAAGGCAAACCAGGGCAGATCCTTCTTGGGACTCATCGGCGACCAACGGCCGGGCCAGGGTCCGCAGCAGCGCCGCGTGCCCCAATCCCAGTCCGACGATGATCGCCAACACTACTCCGGCCTTGATCCAGATCGCACGCATAAGACCGTTAATCCCGCGGGACCGTCATGCTCAAGCATAGCCTACTTCGGCTCGTCATATTTCCTCAACAGGCGCTCGACCTGTCGGGCCCTGTCGGAATCGGCAGGGATCTGCTCAACGGCGAATCGCAGCGCGGCGACGGCCTCAACCAACGTCGGGTCGATCGCCAGGGCCGCCCGCTCGTGCTCGACGGCTTCCAGGACCCGTCCCCGGGCCAGCAGGACCATCCCCAGGCGGGCATGGGCCTTCGCATGCATCCGGTTTGCGCGGAGCGCGGCCCTGAAATGGGCCTCCGCCTCGGCCAGCCGCTCCGGGCCGATGGGCCGTTGCGGCCCCCCCTGTGGCCCCGATTCACGCAGCGCCAGGTTTCCCAGGTTGTAATGGGCCATGGCGACGTCGGGCCGAATACTCAGCACGGCCTCGTACTCCCGCCGCGCCTCCTCCGTCTTGCCCTGCGATTCCATCGCCTCGCCGAGGTTGAGGTGTGCGTCGAGATTGTCCGGGTTGAGGGCCAGGGCTCGCTCGAGCTCGTCTATGCCATCGGCCGTTCTTCCCAAGGCCAACAGCGACCGGCCCAGCTCGACGTGGATCTCGGCGAACTCCGGGTGTACCGCCAGGGCCTCGCTGAACCGATCGGCCGCCTCCGCGTGCTTTCCTTCCAGGGCCAGGTCGATGCCCAGGTGGTACTCGGCCACGGCACTTGTCGGGTTGACTGAGAGGGTGTACGTGAAGAGCGTTTCGGTATCCTTCCAGCGCCCGGCCTGCACTGCGGCCAGCGCGGCCAGCGCGACCAGCATGGTTGCGGTCCCGCCTAGCGTCCACCGGTTCAGTCGCGCGGCCAAGAGCCATGCCAACAGCAGGGCCGGCCCGAGAAGCGCAAGGTAAAGGTATCGGTCGGCCACGGTCGAGATCCGCTGGAAATCGAAAGGCACCAGCCCCAGGACGGGAGCCAGCCAGGCGACCGTCACGGCGCCGGCAGTGAGCCAAAGCCGGCAGCCACCGAGTCGGGGACTGTCCCTATTTTCGTTCGACGAAAATGGGACTGTCCCCTTCCTAAGTGCGGGCAAGAAGACCAAGACTGCCCCCAGGCCGACCGGCACCATCCACGCAAGCCAGGCCCACCCGTGTGCCAGCACCCGCGCGGGCGTCCAGCCGTAATCGGGGCAGAGGCCCCACGGCACCGCGAATTTCCAGAGATAGAAGGCCAGTGCATGGCCGGCCACCAAGGGCCGCTGCCAGAGGGCCAGCGCGACGGCCGACGGATGGCCCCGCTGCAAGACCCAGGTGCCGATTCCCGCGATGCCGGCCGCGAGCAGCCAAGGGGCCAGCCGGGCGAGAACCCGTCGCCGGGGTCGCCCGAGCAGGCCCAATTCCAGCGCGCCCAGCACGAGCGGCACCGCGGCGGCGGCCGGCTTGGCCAGCAGGGCCAGAACGAAGGCAAGGCTGGCCAGTGCATAGCGCCGGACGTTGTAAGAAGCTCGCGCGCCGGTCAAAAGCCCCCCCATTGCTATGGGGGGGGCCGGGACTGCGGACAGGTACTCCAACATCGCCACCAGCGACAAAGCGGCCGAGAGCAGGCCCCGGGCCTCGGAAACCCATGCCACCGACTCGACCTGCACCGGGTGAAGGCCGAACAACAATGCGCCGGCAGCGGCCGCCACATTGGCCGCCTCCGGCCGCACGTCGGGACGCGACCTCCCGAGGAGCCGTCGCAAGAGGACGTACACCAGCACGACGCAAAGCGCGTGCAGGACGAGATTTCCTCCGTGAAATACCCGCGGGTGCAGGGACTCGGCGCCACGGCCCGACGGTCGCCGGGCCAGCGCCGCCTCGGCGGCAAAGAACGTGTAGCTGACCGGGACGTACAGCCCCCAGTACGGCTCCCGCCACGACTGTTCCACGCCGCGCCACGTCGGCGGGTTGACCAGGCTATTGCGGACCACCTGCTGGTCGTCGTCCCAGGTCAGGAAGTCGTGGCCCAACGTCCCGCCGTAGACCGCCGCCATCGCCAGCACCAAGAGCAGGATTGCCGGAAGGCTGCTGCCGTACCAGGCCGTGCGGACCGGAGGTTCTCTTGACGGCATCGATCATCCCCAACTGCGTCCCTTTACGCATAATAAAGGTTTGTTTCGCGGGCCGCAATCAATTACTGCTTCCATCGATTTCCGGGGGTCTGCGCCACGGTCCGCCCCCCGGCCACTGTCTACAACCCATCGGGTTGTCCCGCGCCGGCCCCAAGACCGTGTCCGACCGAATTATTTTAACATTTACACTTGCTAAAAATGGAGTTATGCCATAGGATAGAGTTGACGCTGGAAAACGTTTGTTTATTGTGAAACCGTAGGTGACACGAGGTAAGTATGAGCATAGCAGCCCCCCATTGCGATGGCGATCTGCTGGACCTGGTGCGGATTGCCGGACCGCTGGGTGTGTCGGAACTCTCGGATGCGATGGATGTTACGGCAACGGCGGTCCGCCAGCGGCTCACCCGCCTGATGGCCCGCTCACTCGTCGAGCGCGAGACGATCCGTATCGGGCGAGGCCGCCCAAAACACCGCTACTCGTTGACCGATAAAGGGTTGCGACAGACCGGCTCCAACTTCACCGATCTGGCCATGGCACTATGGCGGGAGGTCCGCTCGATCCCGGACGAGGCCTTGCGACGCGAGACACTGCGGCGGTTGGCCAAGGCGTTGGCCTCCGGCTATGCCCGGCAGATTCACGGCAATGCCCCGGCCGAGCGGCTGCAATCCCTGGCCGACCTGTTGATCCAGCGAGGAATTCCCGTCTCGGTCGAGAACTCGCCCGACAATCCTACCCTGACTGCCCACGCCTGCCCCTATCCCAAACTGGCCGAAGAGGACTCCAACGTGTGCCTCATGGAGAAGATGCTGTATTCGGAATTGATCGGGGGAGACGTTCAGTTGACTCAATGCCGCCTGGACGGGGGGGCGGAGTGCCGGTTCCAAACAGGCTGAGAAGTCGGTATACTTCGTGGCTGGTGGCTAGTGGCTGGTGACTAGCGACGAACGCCAGAACCACGAAGCGTCAGGCAACAAGCACCAGCCGTCGATTGTCCACCACCAGCCACCAGCCACTACTTATGACACAGCCTTGGATTGAAGGACGGTTCGGTCCGAGCGTCGTTACGACGACGCTGGAGCAAACGATCAATTGGGCGCGGCAGGCAAGCCTCTGGCCGATGACGTTCGGGGTGGCCTGTTGCGCCATCGAGATGATGTCCGCCGGGGCGGGCCGGTTCGATCTGGATCGGTTCGGGGCGGGGGCGTTTCGTGCCAGCCCCCGCCAGGCCGACCTGATGATCGTCGCTGGCACAATCAACTTCAAGATGGCCAGCCGCGTGCGGCGGCTCTACGACCTCATGCCCGAGCCCAAGTACGTCATCGCCATGGGGGGCTGCGCGATTGCCGGGGGGCCGTACTCTCGGTTTGGGTACAACATAGTGCCGGGGGTGGATCGGGTAATCCCGGTGGACGTGTACATGCCCGGCTGCCCCCCCCGGCCCGAGGCGTTCCTCGAGGCCCTGATGCGGCTCCAGGACAAGATCAAGGGGCAGCGGCTGGCCCGCGATTCCGCCGCGGCGCCGTGCGGCTGGTTCGGCCACGGCGCGGCGAAGGCCCCCGACGAGTTGCCGCTGGCGCATCACTCGGGCTGCGTCGAGCTGGGGTCCCCTTCGCCCCTGGTCTTCCATCACCAGAAAGTCAAAGCGGAAGCGAAGCAACCATCCTAAGAACCCCCCGGACGCAGTCCGGGGGCTTTGTGTCACCAACCAATCCCTAATCCCCAATCCCTAATCCCTTCATGACCGACCTGTTGGCAATCAGCGATTTGCACGTGAGCGTAGCGGGCAAGCCGATCCTGAAAGGGGTCTGTCTGGAGATCCGCCGCGGGGAGATCCACGCCCTGATGGGCCCCAACGGCTCCGGCAAGAGCACGCTGGGGTTTGCCATCATGGGCCATCCGGGCTACGAAGTGACCGGCGGCCGTATAGAATTGAATGGGCAGGACCTGCTGGCGATGGATCCGTACCAGCGGGCCCGGGCGGGCCTGTTCCTGGCCTTCCAGCGGCCCGTGGCCATTCCGGGGGTGAAAATGGCCGACTTCCTCCGGCACGCGGTCACGAACGTCCGCCGGCCCGATCGGAAGGAGGGTGAAGAGTTGATCCCGATGCGGCAGTTCCGCAAGGACCTCCGGGACCAGATGGACCAGTTGCGGATCGACGCGGAGTTCGCCCGGCGATACGTCAACGACGGGTTTTCGGGGGGCGAGATGAAGCGGGCCGAGATCCTGCAGATGGCCATGCTCCGCCCGAAGTTCGCCATCCTCGACGAGACCGACAGCGGCCTGGACGTCGACGCCGTGCGACTGGCTAGCCAGAGCATCGCCCAGATCGGCGGCCACGAGATGGGCATTTTGATCATTACGCACCACGAGCAACTGCTGGAGTACAACGAGCCGAGCGTCACGCACGTGATGCTCGGCGGGCGGATCGTCGAGACGGGCGGACCGGAACTGGCCATGGAGCTGCACAAGCAGGGCTACGACCGCATCCGCGCCGCCCATCCCGAGGTCGT
>JBEKCP010000084.1:0-13310 GCA_050014815.1 Thermoguttaceae bacterium
TCCCCTGCCACCTCGACCGCCTTGCCGCTCTTGGCCAGCAGGTTGGCCCGCAGGGCCCGGTCCATGCCGGCGATGCCGATGGCGGCCAAGAGGGCGCCGATCGTCGTGGGGATCAGGCAGACCAGCAGGGCCACGAGGGTGGGCACGTCCGTGCCGAGGCTCGTCACCGGATGGCCGGTGAGCGAGGCCATGTATTTCTCGGCGTGCAGGGCCATGGGCCAGAGCGTGGCGGTGACGATGAGGAAGATCAAGGTGAAGGCGGCCAGGACGAGCGACAGGGCGATCTCGTTCGGGGTCCGTTGGCGGATGGCCCCTTCGACCAGGGCGATCATGCGGTCCAGGAAGGTCTTGCCGGCCGAAGCGGTGATCTCGACGACGATCCAGTCGGAGAGGACGCGGGTTCCGCCGGTAACACCCGAGCGGTCGCCGCCCGCCTCGCGGATCACCGAGGCCGACTCGCCCGTGATGGCCGATTCGTCGATCGAGGCCACGCCTTCGACGATCTCGCCGTCGCTGGGGATCACCTGGGCGGCCTTCACCAGGATGACGTTGCCGGCCTGGAGCATGGACGAACTGGTTTCCTCGACCTTCAGATCGCACCCGGCCAGGCCGCCGTGGCCGTTCTTGCGATAATTGGGAATTCTCCAGGCGGGCGTTTCGCGGCGGGTCTTCCGCAGGGCGTCGGCCTGCGCCTTGCCGCGGGCTTCCGCGATCGCCGAGGCGAAATTGGCGAAAAGCAACGTGGCCAACAGCCAGAAGTCCAGGGCCAACAGGTAGTTGATGGGCGCAACCATCTCGACACCCAAGAGCTTGGCGATCGTGAAGAAGACCGTCAGTACCGTGCCCACCTCGACCGTGAACATCACGGGATTCTTCCACTGGATGTCGGGGCGGAGCATCACCAGCGACTGCCGGAAGGCGGCCTTGAGCAGGCTCGGCTCAAACAAACCGTAGCGGCGGCTGGCCCGGCGACCCAACTTCAGATCGTTGGACGAAGGGCCGGGCACGGGCGGTTCGGTCATCAGTGTTTGCGTCACGGCTATCCTCCGAACGGTATGGGTCCAAAATGCTCGGCCACGGGCCCCAGCGACGCCACCGGCAGAAACAGCAACGCCCCGACCAGGAGGATGGTCCCCAACAGGAGGAACCCGAACGTGAGCGTATCGGTCCGCATGGTTCCGACCGTGAAGGGCGTCGGCTTCTTGCGGCCCAGGCTTGCGGCCATGGCCATCGGGGCAATCACCGGAATGAAACGGCTAAACAGCATTACCAGCCCGGCGGCGATGTCCCACGGCCGGCTCTCGGGGGCGGGGTTGGGATTGTCGTTCAGCCCCCACGTGTCCCCCAGGCCCTCGAAGCCCGATCCGTTGTTGGCCGAGGAAGAGCTGAACTCGTAGAGGATTTCCGAGAACCCGTGCGGGCCCGGGTTGTTGGTCGCCTTGATGCCCCAGTCCGTGGCGGCGAACAGGCCCGTGGGCATGAGGATCAGGATCGGATGCACCAAGAGCGCGATCATGGCCAGCTTCATCTCGCGGGCCTCGACCTTCTTGCCGAGGTACTCGGGCGTGCGGCCGACCATCAATCCGGCGATGAACACGCCGACAATCAAATACAACAGCAGGTTGATCATTCCCACGCCCTTGCCGCCGTAGATGCAATTGAGCCACATGCCGGTCAATGGCGTGAGCCCGGCCAGCGGATTCAGGCTATCGTGGGCGCAATTGACCGAGCCGCAGCAGATGGACGTGGTCGCGGCGGCGAAGGTCGCGCCGGCGGAAGTGCCGAAGCGGAGCTCCTTGCTCTCGAGGTTCCCCAAACTCTGGTCCACGGGCAGCCCGACCACCGCGGGCTGTCCCGCCACGGCGGGATGCGCCTCCAGCGCCGGATTGGGCTGGAGGGTATCCCAATAGACCGACCAACCGATCACGGCGACGAACATCGTCATCATCACGCCGAAGATCACCCAGGCGTGGCGCTTCTGGCGGAGCATGCGGCCGAACATCAGCACCAGCGCGAAGGGGAACAGGCAGATGTTCACGACTTCCACGACGTTGCTCCAGGCGCTGGGGTTCTCGTAGGGGTGCGCCGAGTTGGCCCCGAAGAACCCGCCGCCGTTGGTGCCCAGGTGCTTGATGGGGATGACGGCGGCGACCGGTCCGCGGCAGATCTGCTGCGGCTTCGGTTGGCCGGCGTCGTCGGTGCCCATCGCGCCCGACTCGACCGTCACGGCCTGCGCGCTGCCATCGAGCGTCATCGGCATCCCATCCGCCAGGAGGAGCACGCCCATGACGATGCTGGCCGGCACGAACGTGTAAGCACACACCCGCCACATGTCGAGGTAGTAATTGCCCACGTGCGGATCGCTCCGCAGGGCGCGGATGATCGCCGCCAGGCCGCAAAAGCCCACGCTGGCCGAAACGAACATGTTCCACAAAACGAAGAATATCTGGCTGAAATAGGAAAGGTGCTGCTCGCCCGAGTAGTGCTGCAAGTTGGTGTTGGTCAGGAAGGAACACACCGCGTTGAAGATCGTCGTCGGGGCCAGCATCCCTTTGCCGTCCGGGTTGAGGAACTTCCAATCGACCAGAGGCTGAACCGACAACACGGCGAAACCGAACACGAACATCAGCAGGTTGAACAACATCATGGAGACGGCATACTGCTTCCAGTCCTGCGGGCCGGTGTTCACCCGCGACTCGATCCAGCGCAAGGGCGCCGGCGCGCGGTAGCGGCCCTCCATGATCCAGGCGAGATAGCGGCTGAACGGGATCGCCAGCAGCGTGGTGACGGTGAGGATCAGGAGAGGGAGGAACCATACTTGGAATTGAAACATCGTGGAGAACCTTTTCGCAGGAGTTGTCAGCGGTCAGTTGTCCGTGGCCAGTTGTCAGTTGGCGGTTTGTGGTTGCAGTGACAACTGACAACTGACGACTGACAACTGTTCTCTTCTCAAAACCATTCCGGCCGCACAAGCGCGGCAAACAGGTAGACCAACAACAGCAGCGTCACGACCGCGGTCAACGAGGTGAGGATTCCCATGCCGCCCCTTTCTTCAGACCTTGTCGCACATTGGTATGCAGGCGAAGATTACGCCGAAGCTGACCAGTCCCAGGAGGAACATGGCCGGAAGCCAGATCGTCAAGTCCATGAATCGTGCTCCTTTGCACCTGACAGGATGTTGTCGCTGTGACGCCGCCCCCGCGGGCCGGCCCCTTTCCGGGCCCCTTGCCTCTCGGGGTCCAACAGTCGGTCGAGGTCTCCCTCGACGTGGCTTTCAAACTTGTCGCATGCCCACATGAAACCGACGATAAGCCCCGTCACCGTCAGTCCGACGAGCGTCATCATGGTTACGAATGCCGCGGTCGATCCTTTCGGCATATACACGCCCAGGATCGCTCCAGTACAAGCGAGGATTCCCCCCACGGCAATGGCAAGGCTTATCACAAACAGCTTGTTCTTGGTGTGCGAGTACATGGCCGAACCTCGGTTATTCCTGAACACGTTTAGCGGGCGGGCTTGCCCGCCGAGTGCGGCAACGGGTACACGGCGCACCCAGAGGGTACCCGGCCCGCCCGCTAAACAGACGTAGGAATTCATCTATAGTCATGGTGCCATTCGTGGAATCGAATCTGCCGCTCTGGATTGCACTCCGCGTGCCATGGTGGAACGAAAGCCACAAAGGGTATAATTCCAGGCTGTTGTGAGCGGTCTAAGATTGTCAGGAGGCTTGCCCCCATTGCAAATTGCATGATGCACCGTGCAAAATGCACGACTACGCCAACATGAATATCCTCGTTATCGACGACGACGCGAGTCTCAGACGCACTATGCGGGTGTCGTTGGAGGTGCTCGGGCACCGGCCCCTCGAGGCCCGTAGCGGCGACGAGGCCCTGGACCTGCTCGGGCGCCGGCCCTTCGAGTGCGCCCTTTTGGATCTCCGCCTGGCCCAGGAGCAAGGGCTGGACCTCTTGCCGCGGCTGCTGGGCCTTTCGCCGGGCCTTCATGTCGTGGTCGTCACGGCGTATGCGACGATCGAGACCGCCGTGGAGGCGATGCGTCGCGGGGCGTTCGACTACCTGCCCAAGCCGTTCACATCCGAGCAGCTCCGCGCGGTCCTCGACCGGATCGCCGAGCTCAGGCGGCTCCAGTCGCGCCTCGAGGAGATGGAGGAGCAGATTCGCTCGGTCGTGCCGGAGGTGGACCTCCGCACCAACGAGCCGGCCATGCGCGACGCGCTGGACGTGGCCTTCAAGACGGCCGCCAGCGAGGCGACCATCCTGCTGCGCGGCGAGAGCGGCACCGGCAAAGGGGTCCTGGCCCGGGCGATCCACGCCCGCAGCCCCCGGGCCGCCGGCCCCTTCGTCACCGTCGCCTGCCCGAGCCTCTCGGCCGAGCTGCTGGAGAGCGAGTTGTTCGGGCACGTCCAGGGGGCGTTTACCGGGGCGATCCGCGATACGACGGGCAAGGCGGCCGCCGCGGAAGGCGGAACGCTCTTCCTCGACGAGATCGGCGACTTGCCGCTGGTGTTGCAGCCGAAGCTCTTGCGGCTGCTCCAGGAGCGATGCTACGAGCGGGTCGGCGAAACGCGGACCCGCACGACCAACGTCCGCATCCTCGCGGCCACCAACCACAACCTGGAAGAAGAGATCACGGCGGGCCGCTTCCGCGAGGACCTCTTCTACCGACTGAACGTCATCGAGGTGACGGTGCCGCCCTTGCGCCGGCGGCCCGCCGACATCCTGCCCTTGGCCGAGCACCTGTTGGCGTTCTTCGCCCGGCAGAACGGCAAGGCCGCTCTGGAGTTCTCCGAGCCGGTGCGGGAGGCGATGGTCCGCTATGGCTGGCCCGGCAACCTCCGGGAGCTCCGCAACGCGATCGAGCGGGGCGTCATTCTCGCCGCCGGAGAGCGGATCGAGCCCGGCCACCTGCCCTCGCAGATCGTAGGCGGGGAGCGAGCGGTCGCGGCGCCGGAGGGGAAAGCGGCGATGACGCTCGAACAACTGGAGGCCGAGCACATCCGCCGCACGCTCGCCTCGACCGCCACGATCGAGGATGCGGCCGCCAGGCTGGGCATCGACCCGAGTACGCTGTACCGAAAACGCAAGAAATATGGTATTTAGCAGGGTGGGTCGAGCGCAGCGAGCCCAGCGAGCCCCACCCTACAACACGGCGGGCAAGCCCGCCCGCTAAACGACAATTATCCCACAACCCAGCGCCATAGTGTTATGACCTTTCGCCGCCGCATCCTGATGGCCATGACGCCGTTGTTGGCCCTCCTGGTCGCGCTGGGCGCGACGGGGATCGTGCTGATCCTCCACCTGGGCCGCCAGATCGACGACATCCTGCGAGAGAACTACGACAGCGTCGTCTACATGCGCGACCTCAATGAGGCCCTGGAACGCATCGACTCGGCGTTCCAGTTCGCCCTGGCCGGGCGGGACGAAAAGGCCCGCAAGCAGTACGACGACAACTGGGTGCTGTACCGAAAAAGCCTCGGCAATGAGCAGAACAACATCACCGTGCCGGGCGAAGCGGAACTGGTCGAGAAGCTGACCGGGCTGAGCGAGGATTATCGCCGGCTGGGGGACGAGTTCTTCGCCAAGCCCGGCCCCGAGCGGGATCAACTCTATTTCGACCGGGGCCGCCGGGAAAGCCTCTACGGCATCTTCGGACAGATCAAGGCGGTCGCCGGCGAGATCCTCTGGATCAACCAGCGGAACATGGAGGAGGCCGACCAGCGGGCCCGCCGCCTGGCCCGGTCCTCGCTCGTCTGGTACGGCGGCGGGCTGGCCTGCGGCGTCGCCCTGGCCTTGTTGCTGGTGGCCGGCACGATCGTGACGATCGTGCGTCCGGTGCGGGCGGTGACGGAGTCGGCCATGGCGATCGGGGCGGGGGACCTCGACCAGTTGGTGTCCGTCACGTCCGACGACGAGCTGGGGCAACTGGCCGGCGCCTTCAACTCGATGGCCCGGCAGCTCCGCGAGTTCCGGCAGTCGCACAAGGCCCAATTGATCCGCGCCCAGCAGACCAGCCAGGCGACGATCGACTCGTTTCCCGATCCCGTGCTGGTCCTGGATCCGGAGCAGCACGTGGAGATGGCGAATCCGGCGGCCCGGCGGCTGCTGGGCGTGCGGCCGCGCGAAGAGGGGGCGATCCGGCCGCCGGCCTGGGAAGCGCCCGAGGGGCTCCGCCAGCCGTTGGGCGAGGTCCTGCGAACGCAGACGCCTTTCCTGCCCGATGATTTCGACAAGGCCCTCGTCCTTCGGATGGGCGAGGATTCGCGTTCCTATTTGCCCCGCATCCTGCCGATCCGCGACCGCTCGGGCGCGACGCACGGCGCCGCCGTGCTCCTGGAAGACGTCACGCGATTCCGGCTCCTGGACGAGGTCAAGAGCAACCTGGTGGCCACCGTCAGCCACGAGCTGAAGACGCCCCTGACGAGCATCCGGCTGGTGCTCCATTTGTTGTTGGAGGAGAGCGCGGGCCCGCTGGCGCCGAAACAGACGGAGCTGCTGGTCGACGCGCGGGACAACGCCGAGCGGCTGTTGGCCATGATCAACAATCTGCTCGATCTTGCCCGGCTGGAGCAGGGGCGGAGCCAGCTCGAATTGCGGCCGCAGCGGCCGGCGCTGATATTGCAGGCGGCGGCCGAAGCGTTCCGCCCCCGCTCGGCGGATCGGGGCATCGAGCTGGCGGTCCTGGACTGCGGCGACCTGGAGCCGGTGGCCGTGGACCCCGAGCAGTTCCAGCACGCCCTGCACAACCTGCTGGACAACGCCCTGGCCCACACCCCGCAGGGAGGGCGCATCACGCTGGCGGCCCGGCGGGTCAACGGCCAGGTGGTGTTCTCGGTGACCGATACGGGCTCGGGGATTCCCGCCGAATACCTGCCGGTGGTCTTCGAGAAGTATTTTCGCGTGCCCGGCGATGCCCGAGGCGGCACCGGGTTGGGGCTGGCCATCGTTCGCGAGATCGTCACGGCCCACGGGGGCACGGTCCACTGCGAGAGCTCGCCCGGCCGACAGACCGTATTCCAAATCACCCTGCCCGCCGGGGCGGCGGACAAGCCGTAGGTAATGCCCATGTCTGACCCGCTTTCCGGCAATTCCGCGCGAGGCGATTCCTACGGGCTGCGGCGCCCGGTCCAGGTGCTCATCGTCAGCAGCGTGGCGTTCACGTTCATCACCTACTGGCGGACGGCGGCGGTCGTGCTGTGCGACCTGGCGAGCACGGCGTATTACATCGGCGGGATCGTCGAGGGGGCGATCGGGCCGGCCGCCCCCTGGTTCATCCTCGCGGTCATGCTCTTCAGCTACGCGGTCCGCTCGATCTATATCGAGAGCTGCTCGCTCTTCGTCCGCGGCGGCGTGTACCGGGTGGTCAAGGAGGCGATGGGCGGCTTCCTGGCCAAGCTCTCCGTTTCCGCGCTGATGTTCGACTATGTCCTGACCGGGCCGTGCAGCGCGGTCTCGGCGGGCCAATACATCATCGGCCTGTTCCTGGACACGATCGCCATCCTGAACCCCGACTTGCAGTTCACGCCCGAGGCATCCCTCGCCGTCCGCCGCTGGGGCTCGGTCGTCATCGCCTCCGCGATCACACTCTATTTCTTCCGACAGAACATCCTGGGCATCCACGAGTCCAGCGGCAAGGCGGTGAAGATCATGATCGCCACGACGGTCATGGCCGTGGTGATGCTGGCGTGGTGCTGCGTTACGCTGGCCGTCCGCGGCCGGGCCAACGACGTGCCCATGGCCCCCGACCTTGCGCCCAAGATCGAGTATCGGGAGGTCAAAGGGCAAGACCGCGTGACTGGCCTCGAGCGAACCATGTGGGATCGCAACCCGGAGACCCGCCAACTCGTCCCCGACGTGCTCGTGGATGAGAACGGCCAGCCGGTCGTGAACGAGCACGGCCAGCCGGTCCCCAAGCCCAAGCTGAACGAAGCGTCGGGCAAGCAGGAGGACCCGTTGGGCTGGATCAGCCACCTCGCCCCGGGCCTGGCGGAGCAATTGCGCGGGCCGGCCAAATGGCTGAGCTTAGTGGGCGTGATCGGGCTGTTGCTGGCCTTCGGGCACTCGATCCTGGCCATGAGCGGCGAGGAGACGCTGGCCCAGGTCTACCGCGAGGTCGAATCGCCCAAGCTGCCGAACTTCAAGAAGGCCGCCTTCATCGTCTTCGTTTACAGTCTCGTGGTGACGGCCGGCATCTCGTTCCTGGCGGTGCTCCTGATCCCGGACGAGGTGCGGATGAAGGTGTACTCCGACAATTTGATCGGGGGCCTGGCGATGTACGTGATTGGCCCGCCGCTGGCCCGCCTGGCCCTGAACGCCTTCGTCGTGGTCGTCGGCTTTTTGATCCTGGCGGGGGCGGTCAACACGGCGATCATCGGGTCCAACGGAGTGCTGAACCGCGTGGCGGAAGACGGCGTCATGCCCGATTGGTTCCTCCGGCCCCACCGCCGCTACGGCACCACCTACCGTGTGCTGGCCCTGATCGTCGTGCTGCAGTTGGCCGTGATCGTGCTGAGCCGCGGCAATATGTACGTGCTGGGCGAGGCCTATGCCTTCGGCGTCGTGTGGAGCTTCGTGTTCAAGGCGCTGGCGATGGTCGTGCTCCGCTTCAAGGACCGCAGCCCGCGGGAATTCAAGGTCCCCGGGAATATCCGCATCCGCGGGGTGGAAGTGCCGATCGGGCTGGGCGTCGTCTTCTTGATCCTCCTGGCCACCGCGGTCGGCAACGCCTTGACCAAGGAGGTGGCCACGATCGGCGGCACAGCCTTCACCGCCGTTTTCCTCGGGCTCTTCATCGCCTCGGAACACTACCACGAGAAGCGCCGAGGCGCCGGCGGCCACCAGCACTTGGAACAGTTCAACCAGAAGACCGCCGACGAGATCAACCCCGCCGCGCTGGGACTGGACAAGCCGTACCGCAAGCTGGTCGCCATCCGATCGACCCGGAACCTCTACATGCTGGAGAAGACGCTGGCCGAGACCGATCCGGACACGACCGCCGTGGTGGTCATGACGGCGCAGGTCGCGCAGCCCGGCGACACCTCGCCCGGCAGCCCGGACCTGGACCTCTATAACCGCCAACTGATGACCGCCGTCGTCGATCGCGCGGAGAAGGCCGGCAAGCAGGTCCGGCCGCTGATCGTCGCGACCAACAGCCCCCTGTTCGCCGTGGTGCAGACTGCGCGGGACCTCCAGGCCCAGGAGCTCGTGATGGGGGCGTCGAACGTCCACACGGCCGACGCCCAGATCGAGCAGATCGCCTTCTACTGGATCAACCTGCACGGGGGACAGCCCCAGCCGCTGACAGTCCGCATCCTCAGCCGCAGCCGCGAGCTCTACTTCGACCTGGCCGGCGGCAACCGCATCCCGAAGATCGGGGAGCGCCGGGCAAGGTCGGTTGCCGAGCTCCGGGCCGCCGGGGTCGGGGTCAGCCACGTGATGCTCGTCCACGACGGCACTTCGGCCGGCAGCGACTTGTTCGCCGCGGCCCTGACCATGCTCGATCCCCAGATCGCCTTGACCGTCATTCCCCTGCCCGCCGAAGGATTGCCGCCCGACGCCACCATCTCGCTGGAGCACGACCTGGCCCGCGCGGAGCGATTGAAGAGAGACGTCGAGGTCTGCCCGCTGCCGCCGGGAAGCCCGACCGCGCAGTTGCTCCACCTGGTCGCCGAGAACGCCTGCGACCTCCTCGTCCTGGGGATGAGCGAGGAATCGTCGGCGCCCGAGACGGCGGTCCTGGACGTGCACGCCATTATCGACAAGTCGCCGTGCCGCGTGTGCTGGATCACGGCGCCGCGGATCCCCGAGGAGACCGACAAGGGGGAAGGGTGAAGGAGGAAGGAGGAAGGAGGAAGGAGGAAGGAGGAAGGAGGAAGAATGAACAAGCTCAAATCCCTAAATCCCTAAATCCCTAAATCCCTAAATCCCTAAATCCCTAAATCCCTAAATCCCTAAATCCCTAAATCCCTAAATCCCTAATCCCTAGCCCCCATGCCTTCCGACGAATCACAAAACCGTCCGGAACAGTTCCTCGAGCTCATCCGGCGCCAGCAGCGCGGGCGGCTGAAAATCTACCTGGGTTTCGCCGCCGGGGTGGGTAAGACCTTCGACATGCTCCAGGAAGGCAACCGGCTCCGCCGCCGGGGCGTCGACGTGGTGATCGGCTTCGTCGAGACGCACGGCCGCGCGGAAACCGCCGCCCAGATCGGCGACCTGGAACAGGAGCCTCGCCGCCGGATCGAGTACCGCGGCATCGTCCTGGAGGAGATGGACCTGGACGCCGTCCTGGCCCGCCGTCCGACCATCGCCCTGGTGGACGAGCTGGCCCACACCAACGCCCCCGGCAGCCGCAACCCGAAACGGTACCAGGACGTCGAAGAAATCCTCCGCGCGGGCATCAGCGTCATCACCACGCTCAACATCCAGCACCTGGAGAGCCTGGTGGACATTGTCCAGCGGGCCACGGGGGTGCGGGTGAAGGAACGGCTGCCCGATTACGTCGTCACCATGGCGGACCAGATCGTCAACGTGGACCTCTCCGCCGAAGACCTCCGCGAGCGGCTCTCGTCGGGGAAGATCTATCCGGCCGAGCGGATCCAGACCGCCATGGAGAACTTCTTCGTGCCGGAGAAGCTCACGCAATTGCGGGAGCTGGCGATGGAGGAAATCGCCTTCCGGCTCGACCGCTCGCGGCGGGAAGGCCGGCAACTCGGCGACGAGACGACATCCGGCTCGGAGCGGATCATGGTCTGCCTGAGCTCGCGGAGCCCGCAGGCCGCGGCCCTGTTGCGCAAGGCCGCCCGACTCGCCGATCGCATGGGCGCCCCCTGGTACGCCGTCTACGTCCAGACGCCGCGCGAGTCGCCCGAAAACGTCGATGCGGCGACCCAGCGGGTCCTGGGCAACAACATCGAGCTGGCCCAGCAGTTGGGCGGAACCACCTTCCAGTTCAAGGGTCCCGATCTGGTGAGCACGATCGCCACGTTCGTGCGGGAGTACGGGATCACGCACATTCTCCTGGGCCGCAGCCGGCAGCCGTGGTATCGCCGCTGGTTCGGCCAATCCGTCCTGGACCGCCTTCTCCAGACGATCCCCGGGGTGGACGTTATCGTGCTGGACCCCGGCTCCTCCGCGCCGTAGCGCCGCTGGCACGCATCGACCGCTCTGGGTGGGCCGGAGCGCCTCAGAAGACCCGCCGCCCCCGATCACCCCAGGCACGTTGTCAAGGGTTGTTGGACCAGGACAATCTCCCCCACCATGGCGTTAGACCGCTGGAAAAATCCGGGAAATCCCTCGAATGGGGCTCAACAAACGCTTGCAATTTCGGCGGCGGTAGGTAAATTGAGGGGATATGCGGGTCATAGCCAGCCGGCTACCTGGCCCGCCCCTTCATGGCCGAGAACGGCCGGAGACAGCGAAGCACCCGATAACCGTCGTCTGAACCGTGTCAGGACGGGTCGTGGTGCGCTCTTGTTGTGGCTCGCTTGCTACGGGCCACGTTCCCTGAATGCTGTCCGGCGGATTGTTGTGCCGTTATGGTGATGCAACTTGGAGAAGGTGGGGGATGAGAAGGTCCATTGTACTGTTGTCCGCTTTGTTTTTCGTGTCGGCAAGCCAATACGCATGGGCTGCCGTTCTCTACACCCTAACCGACCTGGGCACATTCGGCGGAACACGCAGTGACGCCTATGGCATCAACAACAGCGGGCAGGTCGTGGGGTGGGCCGCGACCAGTGGCGATGCCGCCATGCAGCCGTTCTTGCACAGTGGCAGCGGTCCCCTCAATCTCGCTACCGATGACCTCAGTGTAACAACGCCGTACGGTTACGGCGTCGGACTCAACAGCAGCGGGCAGGTCGTGGGGCAGTTCTCTAACGCCGGTGGCGCGTACGACGCCTTTGTTTACAGCGGCGGTTCCATGCACGACCTTGGCACATTCGGCGGGGCGGGCAGTTACGCCAATGGCATCAACGACAGCGGGCAGATTGTGGGGTGTGCCACCACCGGCGGCGGTGACGGCCACGCCTTCTTGCACAGTGGCACCGGTCCCCTCAATGCCACGACCGACGACCTTGGCACGTTCGGTGGAACGTCCAGCGAAGCCGACGGGATCAACAAGAGCGGGCAGGTCGTGGGGTGGGCCTTGACCCGCAGCGATGCCGCCCAACACGCCTTCTTATACAGTGGCGGGACCATGCACGACCTCGGCACGTTCGGGGGAACGTACAGCGAAGCCCAGGGCATCAACAACAGTGGGGAGGTTGTAGGGTTTGCCTACCTCGACGGCATTGCCTACCACGCCTTCCTGCACAGTGGCAGCGGCCCCCTCAATTTCGCTACCGACAATCTCGGCACACTGGGCGGAAGATCCAGTTATGCCTATGGCATCAACAGCGGCGGGCAGGTCGTGGGGTGGGCTGATACCGCCGGCAATGTCGAACACGCCTTTATATACAACGGCGGGACTATGCAGGACTTGAACAGCCTTATGGCTGTCGATTCTGGCTTTACGCTCGAAGAGGCCAGGGGCATCGACGATTCGGGCGAAATCGTGGGCTACGGCACGAATTCCAGTGGGCAAGAACACGCCTTCCTCCTCACGCCCACCCCCGAACCCTCGACCCTCGCTCTGCTCGGTGCCGGTGCCATCGGGCTGCTGGCCTACATGTGGCGACGGCGACGGCAGCTTCGGTGGCCTCTGTTCCACAACATTTCAATCACGGCATTGGCCCTTTCGGTGGGAGTGGCACTCTCGTCAGCGACCACACGCGGGCAGGATATCTATGTCGGGACTAACGCCGGCACGATTGGCGAATACACCACGTCGGGAGGAACGGTGAACGCCTCTCTGATCACGGGGTTGAGTGGTCCAGAGAGCATTGCCGTAACACCGGCGGTCCCCGAACCCGCCACCCCGGCGCTCTTGGGTTCGGCACTGCTGGGACTTGGGGTAGTTCATCTGCGGCGGCGTGGGGCGAAGGCTTGACGACCGCTGACTCCAAGACATAACCCCCGGCCGCCCGCCTTCGGTCACAGCACGTTGGCTTCCAGCCACGCGACTTCGGCCGCCAGGACTTCCGACCGTTTTGGGAACGGGCCAAGAATCGGGCCGGCCACCGGGCCCATGTCGGCGCGAGCCAGCGCCCGTCGCGGATCGGCTCGACGTGGGACGCCCGGGCGATGGTCGGCGTGCCGATCTCCGTCAGTCCCCGTGAACGGTTACCTCGGTCGATTGTGGGCCGAAGGGGACAGTCCCATTTTTGTCGAACGAAAATTGGGACTCCGTTGTGGCAC